>JAIXSF010000396.1 GCA_027484835.1 Rhizobiaceae bacterium
ATCTTCAACAAGAGGGGCACCACACGTTCTCGCCTCAGGGCGATCAGCTGACGGTAACGATCAATCAGGATCTGCCCCTGGACGGAGGACGACGCCTCCCAGTCGATGACCGCGGCGCGGAATGTCCCCTCATCCGTCGGATCATGGCCTTGGCCTTCCTCGAAGCCCGGAAGGCGCGAAAGTTCCTCCCGCCGTCCTTCCCGGACCTGAGCATTCAGTTCCTCGTCAAAATCGCAGAAATACGGGAAGGGCCGCTGCGAACCCCACTCTTCCCCCATGAACAGCATGGGAATCTGCGGCGAGAGCAACATCAGAGACACGGCAAAGGCAAGCGCCGGTTCAGGAAGCCCCGCCATGACCCGGTCACCGAGAGCGCGATTGCCGATCTGGTCATGATTGTGGAGGAAGGAAATGAAGGCCACAGGTGGCAGATCCCGGCTCGGCCCACCGCGACGCTCGCCACGGTAGGGCATGACTTCGCCCTGATAGACGAACCCCTCGGCAAGTGCCTTAGCCAGCGCTTCGGCGGCATCGGTGTAATCCGCGTAGTAGGCGAAGGTCTCGCCTGTCGTCGCGACATGGAGTGCGTGATGCAGGTCGTCGTTCCACTGGGCGTGATAGAGCAAGGTCTGACCAGAACCGCCTCGACGCAGCAACTGCGGATCGTTCTCCTCATTCTCGACCATCAGATGGACGTGGCGATGGGGAAAGCGCGCCCGCACCCTCAGGGACAACTCGTCCAGGAAATGCGTGGTGCTGTCATCGCGAATGGCATGAACAGCATCCAGCCTCAGTCCATCGATCTGGAAATGGTCGATCCAGTAGAGCGCGTTTTGCAGCAGGAACTCTCGTACCGGCTCGCTGCCGTCATCATCGAAGTTAATCCCGTCACCCCACGGCGTCTGGTGGTGCGGGGTAAAGAGCGGGGCATAGACCGAGATGAAGTTTCCAGACGGCCCGAAGTGATTGTAGACGACATCGAGGAAGACGGAGATGCCGCGCCGATGTGCAGCCTCGACAAGCGCCATGAGATCTTCCGGTCGCCCATACTGACTGTCTGGTGCATAGGGCAGAACGCCATCATATCCCCAATTCCATCGCCCCGGAAAATCGGCGATCGGCATGAGCTGAATGGCCGTCACGCCAAGCGCCATGAGATGATCGAGCCGATCAATCGCGGCCCGGAACGTCCCGCCCTCCGTGAAAGCACCCACATGCAGTTCGTAGACAACCATGTCTTCGAAAGGCCGGCCGCGCCAGACAGGATCACGTCTCTGCAGGCTGGCGAGATCGATCACCTCGCTCGGTCCAAAGACGTCTTCAGGCTGGTGACGGCTCGCCGGGTCCGGCACAAGTTTGCCGTCCGGCAAGCGGAAACGATAAAGGGTGCCAGACCCCAGTCCCGGCACCCTCAGATAAAACCAACCAGCGTCCCCCTGCTCCATGTCCCGCGGCGGATGCCCTTCGACTTCAAGCGAGACTTGCTCGCAAAGTGGTGCCCACAGTCGAAACAGGACCCCATCATCCTCGATGTCGGGCCCGAAGTTGTATTCATTCACCGCGTGTCTCCTCATGCTGGCACGAGGGATGCAACGCCGGAACCGCCGAATGGTTCGCCTTAAGCTTGCAAAGCTTGTCAGGCCTGACGCAAGGGCTTCGTTTCGCGTGAGATATCCGGCGAGAACGCCAGAGGGAAAGTCACAGCCTGCCCCGTTTCCGCCGAGCGCTGGGCCGCAAGCCCCATGGCCACCGCCCACCAGCCATCCTCGATTGCCACCTCGACCGACTGCTCTCCCTGAACTGCCTTCTGGAAACGCTGATGCTGGTAGAAGGTCGAACCATTATGGTCGCCGGCCTCGAGCAATTGCGGATCGACGGGTATCTCGACCATGCTCGGCCCTTTCGGGTCGCGCGGCGAGACGATTACCTGGGCGATCGGCGGCTCGCCGAGATGTTCAGGCCAAAAGCGCCCGGGACCGGGCACCAGGCATTCGATCTTACCTTTCGGCCCGACAGCGGAGATCTCTTCCTGATAGCGCGCGCCCTCGGCGAACATGCAAAGTTCGAGCATGGCACGTGCCCCGGAGGCGAAGTCGACGATGACATAGGCATTGTCCCAGATGTCCGAGCGCTTGCCGTCATAGACCTCGTCGAGATGGTTCACCGACTGCCCGCCGGAGGCCATCACGCGCACCGGATCGGATTTCAGGATATGCCGCATCAGGTCAAAGAAGTGGCAGCATTTTTCGACCAGCGTCCCGCCCGTATTGCGGTTGAAGCGGTTCCAATCGCCGACCTTTTCCAGGAACGGAAACCGATGCTCGCGGATCGTCAGCATACGGATGCCGCCCGTCGCATCCTCTGCCTCGTCGATCATCCGCGCGACCGGCGGCATATAGCGATATTCCATCGCCACCCAGATCGGTGCCGGATAGGCCGCACGAAGAGCTGCAAGGCGGGGTGCATCGGCGGGGTCGGTGAACAGTGGCTTCTCCACCAGAACCGGCAGCGGCCGGATCGCGGCGATCTTTTCCAGCTGTTCCAGATGCAGGTAGTTGGGGCTGGCAATCAGCAGACAGTTCACGGCTTCGACGGCCAGCAGTTCTTCGATCGAACCGACCATCTGTGCCTCCGGCACCGCCTGGGAAGAGAGCGCCCGCATGCCGGCATCCGGCTCGAAGATCGCCG
>JAIXSF010000003.1 GCA_027484835.1 Rhizobiaceae bacterium
GGCGATGGTTATAGTGTGCAGCCATCTGTCACGTGATTTGCGTAACCGGAACGCCCCGGCGCAAATTTGGAAGTTATCGCCACCTTGAGTCCGGTTGAGCCCGATAGTGCCCGTTTCGAAATCGAGGATCAGCCGGACGGCAACGGTCGGCTGATCCGGCTCGCCGGTCGCTGGAAAAACAACAGTCTCAGCGCATTGGTGAAATCGGCCGGCCCGCTCGTTGATCTGGCGGATGCGAAAGCCGAAGTCATCGACCTTGGCGCCGTCACTGACATGGACACAGCAGGCGCCTGGCTGGTTCGGCGTTTCGTGGCCGAGCGGCGGGCGCGAGGCAGTTCGATCGAGATCGTCGGCGGTTCGCCCGGCATGCGCGAGCTGATCGAAGCGCTTCCCGAGCAGGTTTCGCCGCCTGAAAAGTCCGTCGACCACCGCAGCCGGTTCGAACGCATCTTCGAGCCTGTCGGGCGGGTGACGATCAGCCTCTGGGGCGATCTCGTCGCCATGATGTTCGTGCTCGGCTCTGCGGTGCGTGGCGCGCAGACCAAGCTTGGCCGGGGCGCTGGCGTCTCGCCGGCTTCGGTGGTCAACCAGCTCGACCATATGGGCGTTCGTGCCGTTCCGATTATCGTGCTGATGTCCTTCCTGATCGGTGCAATCATCGCCCAGCAGGGAGCATTCCAGCTGAGGTATTTCGGCGCGGAAGTCTTCGTTGTCGATCTCGTCGGCATTCTGCAGCTGCGTGAAATCGGCGTCCTCTTGACCGCGATCATGATCGCTGGCCGTTCGGGCAGCGCCATCACTGCGGAAATCGGATCGATGAAGATGCGCGAGGAAATCGACGCGCTAAAGGTCATCGGTCTCAATCCCATCGGCGTGCTGGTCTTTCCGCGGCTCGTCGCGCTTACGATTGCGCTGCCGCTTCTGACCATCGTCGCCAATTTCTCCGCGCTCTATGGTGCGGCCGTCGTGGCCTGGGCCTATTCCGGCATTACCTTCGATGTCTTCATCACGCGCCTGCACGAAGCGGTCGATTATTCGACGCTGGCAACCGGCATGATCAAGGCTCCGTTCATGGCGCTGATCATCGGGATCATTGCGGCTGTCGAGGGCATGAAGGTTGGCGGAAGCGCCGAATCGCTCGGCCGCCACGTCACGGCTTCCGTGGTCAAATCGATCTTCGTCGTCATCCTCGTGGACGGGCTGTTTGCCATGTTCTACGCCGCGATCGATTTTTGAGGAGGGTCGGATGAATCAGAAAACCTCCAACCAGCGCGAAGCCATCCTCTCGGTGAAGGATCTTACTGTCGGTTTCGGCGACAAGATCGTTCTCGACAAGTTGAACCTCGACATTTATCGCGGCGAAATTCTCGGCTTTGTCGGGGCATCCGGTGCGGGCAAATCCGTGCTGATGCGCACGGTCCTGCGGCTTTTGCCGCGTCGGTCCGGGTCGATCGAGATCCTCGGCGCGGATTATGACGCAGTCGATGATCTCCAGCGCATGGCACTCGATACGCGACTGGGGGTTCTTTTCCAGCACGGCGCCCTATTTTCGGCATTGACCGTGAAGGAGAACATCCAGCTGCCGATGCGCGAATATCTCGACCTGCCGCAATGGCTGATGGACGAACTCGCCTATCTGAAGATCGAGTTGGTCGGTCTGAAGCCGGATGCGGCGGACAAATATCCGTCGGAACTGTCGGGCGGCATGATCAAGCGTGCGGCACTGGCCCGAGCCCTGGCGCTTGACCCCGACCTCGTCTTTCTCGACGAGCCGACATCCGGCCTCGACCCGATCGGGGCTGCCGAATTTGACGAACTGATCGCGCAGCTGCGCGATACCCTTGGATTGACGGTCTATATGGTGACCCACGATCTCGACAGCCTGTTCTCCGTCTGCGACCGTATTGCGGTTCTCGGGCAGAAGAAGGTTCTGGTCGAGGGGACGCTGGACGACATGCTCGCCTTCGACGATCCGTGGGTGCAATCCTATTTCAGGGGCAAGCGTGCCCGTTCCATTCCCCGCGCGGAGCCTTCCGCCGGACATCCGGTAGAGTGAGCCATGGAAACCAAAGCCAATTACGCCATAGTCGGTTTTTTCACGATGCTGGTCATCGGGGCCGCCTTTGGTTTCGTCTATTGGATGGCCGAATATGGCCGGGGCGGGCCAATGGCGCCGCTCGCGATCCGGATCCCCGGATCGGCCAATGGTTTGAGCATCGGCTCGCCCGTGCGGTTCAACGGTATTGCGGTCGGGTCTGTCCGCAATCTCTATATCGACAATGAAGACCCCAACTTCTCCGTCGCCTTCACGGAGGTCCGCGAGGATGCGCCGGTGACCTCCGGCACGAAGGCCGTGCTCGAGATCCAGGGTCTGACTGGGGCTGCCTATATCGAGCTTTCCGGCGGTGGCCCGGGCTCCGGGGAGGCGATCCTGGCACGCGCCATCGATACCGGTGAGCCGGCAATCCTGACCGCCGAACAGTCGAGCGTGACCAACCTGCTTTCGACGGCAGACCGGATCCTGCAGCGCGCCGATGGTGCAGTTGCGGAATTGCAGGGCTTTATTGCCGACGCGCGCACGCCATTGACCAACACCGTGCGCAATGCCGAGACCTTTTCGAAGTCGCTTGCCGACAATGCACAGGGCATCGATGAATTCCTGAAGAGCGTCAGTGCGCTTTCGAACTCCGTATCCGGCCTCTCCGGACGGCTCGATTCGACGCTGGGTGCGGCTGAGGATCTCTTCAAGGCGCTCAACTCCGAGAAGATCGACCAGATTCTCACCAATACCGAACGCGCGACTGCGAGCTTCGCCCAGGCGTCCGACAGCATCGGTCCGGCCATCGACAGTTTCCGCGAAACGGCCAACACCTTCCAGCGCTTCGGCAACAATGCCGACCAGACCCTGCAGAAGGTGTCGAGGCTCGTTGATGCCGTCGACAGCCAGAAGATCGGTCAGGTGGTCGACAATGTCTCCGTTGCATCTGCCGATGCCCGCGAGGCGATTGCCGGTCTCAAGGATCTGTCGACCAGCATCACGGGTCGGCGTGTCGACATCAACCGGGCGATCGACGACTTCACCCAGCTCGCCAACCGTCTGAATACATCCTCGCAGCAGGTCGACGGGATCCTTAAGAAGGTTGATGCGTTCCTCGGTTCTGGTGATGCCAACTCGCTCAGCGTCGAGGCACGCAAGACGCTGGAGGCCATCCGGGCGACGGCGGAAAATCTCAATGCCCAGATCGGACCGATCGCGGCCAATCTTCAGCGATTCTCGGCGACCGGATTGCGTGACATCCAGACGCTGGTCAACGACACGCGCAACACCGTTCGCGGTCTGAACGATGCGATCACCAACTTCGACCAGGACCCGCAGCGCCTGCTCTTCGGCGGCGATACGGTCAAGGAATATGACGGGCGGACCCGCCGATGACGAGGCCCTGCGGAAAGGACAACAGAATGCACAGGATCGACGTCACAGCATCACACCCTGTCAATCGGCTGCGAAAGCTCTCGACCTGGATGCTGGTGCCTGCCCTGGGTCTCGGCCTTGCGGCCTGTGGCACCAAGGCCGTGAACGACACCTTCGACCTCACGGCGTCCGTCAGCGACATTTCGACTGCAGCCAGTGCTCGCAACCGCCAGCTGCTGGTTGCCGATCCCTCGGCGCTCAAGGCGCTGGACAGCGAACAGATCCTGGTCCGCGTTTCCGGCGCCGAGATCCGCTATCTGTCCAAATCGCAGTGGAGCGATCGCCTGACGCGCGTCGTCCAGTCCAAGTTGGTTGAAGCCTTCGAGAATACCGGCCGCCTCGGCGGCGTCGGCAAGCCCGGGCAGGGGCTCGCCATCGACTTCCAGCTGATTACCGATGTGCGTGCCTTCGAAATCTCGGCTGACGGCGGCGACCGCGGTGTGGTCGAGATCTCGGCGAAGCTGCTCAACGATCGTAACGGAACGGTCAGGGCACAGAAGGTCTTCCGGGCCGAGGCACCCTCCAGCGGATCTGACAATGCCGCCTATGTGGCAGCGCTCGATCAGGCCTTTGCCCGGGTCACCGGCGAGATCGTCGCCTGGACGCTGCAATCCATCTGAGCCGTCTGAGCCTCCATCGCTCAGGCTCCAGAGACAAACAAAAACCCCGGACCGCAAGGCGATCCGGGGTTTTTCTTTGTCTGGGAGAACCGACCAGCGGTCGGTTCCTCGATCTATCGTCAGCTGAAGCGACCCGCCGCGTGGGCGAGCATGGTGTAGACCTTGCCCGTGTCCGACGTCAGGTAGGACTGGGTGATCGACTTGTCGCGATCGGTGCGGGCGACATCGGCGAGCAGTTTTTCGAAGTCTGCGATGTAGCGGTCGACGGCCACCCGGAATTCCGGCTCGCGGTCATACTTGCGCTTGATCTCGTCGAAGGTCTGCTGGCCCTTCAGAGTGTAGAGACGACGGGTAAAGATGTCGCGCTCGCCGCGCTGATAGCGACGCCACAGATCGACCGAGGCGTCGTGGTCGATCGCTCGGGCGATGTCGACCGAAAGCGAATTCAGCGATTCGACCATGTGACGCGGGTTGCGGGTATCGCCCTGACGTACAGCCTGGCTTTCGGCGACCGGACGCTGCGGGGCAGGGGCCGGACGAGCAGGGGCTGCTTCCTGAGGCTCCTCACGCGATGCACCGCGCAGCAGGTCGCTGATCCAGCCACCGCCTTCGGCGCGTGTCGTGGCAGTTGTGGACTGGCCGTAAGGATCGGTCGCGCCGAGGCTGCCGCGCAGGCCAAGGCTTTCGGTCTGACGGACCGGCGGCTGGGGCTGCGGAGCGGGGGCTGCCGGCTGGCGGCGCGCCGGTTCCGGCTGGGCTTCCGCCAGACGGCGGGCGACCGGCTCTGAGATTTCGAGCGTCTGGCTGGTGCGGCCGACGAGCTGCGAGATGTCCTGCAGGGCCTTGATCTGCTCGGCCACGGCGCGGCGCATCTGGGCGGCACTTTCCTTGGCTTCTTCGGGCAGGTCGAAGGCTCCGCGCTTCAACTCGTTGCGGGTCAGATCGAGTTCCTTGCGGATATCCACCGCCGAGCGGCGGATCTCGTCGGTCGCGCCGGCAAAACGGGTAACGGCGTCGTTGACGGCGCCCTGCATGGCTTCACGCAGAGCAGCGGCTGCCCCTTCCGACTTGCGGCCGGCCTCTCCGAGGAGATGGTCGATGTCGTTGAGCGATACGGCAAGGCCACCGCGCAGACGGTTTGCCAGTTCGCCAGACCGCTTCTCGGCTTCGGTCAGGGTCTTGTCGATCGAGACCTGTGCTTCCTGTTCGGCGGAGAGCAGGGCGTTGCGCATGTTGGCGGCGGTAACCTGCGCCTTCTTTTCGGTTTCGCTCAGAACCTGACCGATATCGGCGAAGGAGGCCTGAACGCTTTCGCGCATGTTGGCCGCCGTCGACTGGGCGCGCTTTTCCGTCTCCCCGAGGATCTGGCCGATATCCGTAAACGAGGCCTGGACGCTCTGGCGCAGACTTCCGGCCATCTGACCCGAGCGCTGTTCGGCGCGGTCGAATGCGGTCTCGACCATCTTGCCGAGCGCCTGCATCGTGGTCTCGATTTCTTCCGAGCGCTTGACGAGACCGATCGAGAGATCGCGCAGGGCCTGCTGGCGCTCTTCGAGCGTGCCGACCAGGTTCGACTGGGCCGCAGACAGGAGTTCGGACGCCTTGCCGAGAACCTGGGTGTGGTCGCCGAAGCGGCTGACGATCGAGGAGACCTGCTGCAGGGTTTCGCCCGAAACGGCAGTCAGGCGGCCCAGCTTGTCGTCGAGCAGGCGGTTCGAGGTCGACAGCATGTCCGTCGCCTGGTTCGCCGTTTCGCTGAAGCGGTTGGCGGTTGCGCCCAGGCGGCTGTCGAGCGAGCCGATGCTCTGGACAGCCTGATCGATCATCGAAGACAGGCCAGCATTGCTGTCGCCCAGGCGGTCGATGAGCTGCGAAGCACTGGCGACGAGGTTCTGCTCGGCAGTTCCGAGAGTGGCCACGGCGCGGTCTGTGCGCTGGCTGATCGCCTCGACGAGTGCAGCGTTTTCGTTGCGCAGGCGCTCGGCGCTCTGCTCGGCGGCGGCCGTGATCTGGTCTGCAGCGACGCGGCCGGTCTCGGCATAGGCTGCAACAACCGGCGCTGCCTTCTCGTCGATCAGGCGCGACAGTTCTGCAGAGCGGGTCGACAGCATTGAGTTCAGTTCGCGGGTGCGGTCGTCGAGAACCGAGCGGATCGTGTTGCCACGGGCTTCCAGCGCCTTTTCGACCGCGTTCATGGTGGTCGCGAGTTCCTGCGTGTTGCCGGAGATCGCGTCGCGGATCGAGTTTCCGCGAGCCTCGAGTGCCTTTTCCGCCGCGGTCATGGTCGCGGCGAGTTCCTGGGTGTTCCCGGAAATCGCGTCGCGGATGGCGGCTGCGCGTTGCTCAAGGGTCGAACTGACTTCGCCCAGCGTGCCCGACAGGTTTGCGACCTGGGCACTGACGAGGGCCTCCGCCTGGTTCACCTTGTTGCTGATGATGTCACCGGCCTGCGAGAAGGTTTCCGCGATCGTGGCTGCCTGACCGGCAAGACGGTGCTGGGTCTCAGTGATACGCCGTGCGAGGTCTTCGGAACGTTCCTCGACCGTGCGGTTGAGTTCGGCGCTGCGCTCGACGATCTGCTCGGCGAACTGCGAGGTGGTGGCCGCTAGGCGATCGACCGAACGCTGCGCCTCGGCATCGAGATCACGGGCGGCCTCGGTGACTGCGCCGCGCAGAGCCGTGGCCAGACCCGCAGCCTTGCCTTCGATCGTGCGGTTGACATTCTCAAGACCGATGTTGAGTGCGCGGTCCATGGTGGCCAGGCGCTCTTCGATGATCGGCGTGCGCGTATCGAACGTTTCGGCAACGCGGCTCGTGCCTTCGTCGAGGGCCTGGGCGACACGCATGCTGGCCTCGGCGCCGACGCGCTCGATGGCCGAGACCTTGTCGTCGAGGCGGGCTGCGAACTTCTCACCGGCATCGTTGACGCGGGCGTCGACACCGTCGAGGCCGTTGCGCAGACGGTCTTCCAGCGTGCCGAGGCTCTGCTCGATGCGGGTGCTCGTTTCGTCAAGACGGCTGGTCATGCCGGAAACGGACTGTTCTACGGTGCCGGAGAAGCCCTGGGCGGAGCGAGTGATGTCGTCGGCAGCTTCTCGGATCTGCTCGGTCAGGGCGCCGGCGGTGCCACGCAGACGCTCGTCGAGTGCGCGGCTCGAATCGTCGATTGCCTTGCGCAGGTTGTCACCGTGGTCTTCGAGGCTCATTTCGAGCATCCCGGCGCTTGCCGCGACCGAGGCACCGATCGAGGTGGCGTGTTCGCTGAGGCTGGTTTCGAGTGCCGTGCGGGCGTCGCCGATCGAGGCCGTGATGGCCTGGGTGCGGTCGTCCAGCGTTGCGCGGATCCGCTCATGGGTGTCGGTGAGGCGGTCGTCGATCGCCGCAACACCCTGACTTATCGTCTGGGCAATCCTGTCGGTGTTTTCACCGAGCGTTGTTGCCAGTGCCCCGGCTGCCTCGTCGAGGCTCGACTTCAGGTAACCACCGGTATCCGCAATGCGGCCGTCGATGTTCTCGATGCCGGACTTCAGCGTTTCTGCAATCTGGGTCGTGTTGTCGGCCAGGGTGTTCGAGATCGTGCTCGATGCCGTCGTCAGGATGCTGTCGAGCTGTTGCTGGCTGCTATCCAGCTTGCCTTCGAGGTCGGCGATGCCGGTCGCGATGGTCTCGGCAATACGACCCGAGGTCTGGCCAAGGCTCCGTTCGATATCGGCGCTTGCATCCTCCAGCGTCGAGCTGAGGTAGGACGTGTGGCTGGCGAGCGAAAGTTCGAGCCGTTCCTGATTGTCGCCATATGCGCTGCGGATCGCTTCGGCCTTTTCGGCGAAGGCCGCATCGATGCGGCGGTCCGCATCGGCGACGGTCTCGATGATCGCGGACGCGCGCTGGGTCAGCGTCTCGTCGATCCGGCGCTGGCTGTCATTGAGCGTCTCGGAAAGATCCTGGGTGCGAGCGGTCAGCGTAAGGTCAAGTTCGAGCGTCCGGGTGTTGAGGGCATCGATCAGCTGTTCGCTCTGACCTTCAACCAGCGTTGCAATGCCGCGAGCCTTCACGTCGAGGGTCTCGGCGAAGCGATCCTGGTTGGCGTCAAGTGCGTTTACGATGTGCTCGGCGCGGCTGGAGAGCGTCTGCTCGAAGCGATCCTGGTTGTCGGTCAAGGCGTTGTACAGCGAGCCGCTGCGCTCTTCCATGACCTGGTCGATGCGACGTTGGGCGTTTTCGAGGCTCTCGGTCAACGCAGCCGCGCGGGCGGACATCGCGTCCGCGATCTCCTGGGCGCGATCGGACATGGAGCTGTCGAGCATTTCCTGGCTGGTGCTCAGGGTCATGGCGAGCGCCAGCGACTGGTCGGTGAGCGTCGAGCCGAGTCGCTCGATGCTGGAGTTCAGAATGCCGCTGATCGAGTCCGTTCCGCCGTTCACGGTCTCGTTGATCCGCGCAAGGCTTTCCATCAGCTTGGAATCGAGCGAGCCAGAGCGCTGGTCGAACGCGCTGGCGAATTCGGCCACGCGCTGGTCGAAGGTGGCGTTGATCTGACCGATCGTCGTCTGGAAACGGTCCTCGAAGAGACCGGAGCGGAGATCGAGGTCAACGATTGCGTCGTCAGCACTCGCCTGCAGGCTCTGGCGGAAACTGCGGCCACGCTCGTCGAGCGAGCTGTTGAGGCGCGACAGGACATCGTCGAGCGAAGACGTGATCGAGCTTTCGCTGCCCTTCAGCGTCTCGGCGATGTCACGGGTCCGTTCGACCAGCGTCTCGTTGAGCTGGCGGGCGCGGTCGTTGAGGGCGGCGTTCAGCTTTTCGGTATTGGCATCGAGCGTCGACGCGCGGGTGGCGAACTCGCCGAGCAGTTCTCGGCCGCGCTGGGTCAGCGTCGAGGTCAGCGACTGCAGCTGCGTGTCGAATTCGCTGGAGAGCGACATGCCGGACGCCGCAAGCGTCTGCACCATGTTGTCGGTCTTGTGAGCGAGCAAAGATCCGAGTGCCGTTACTGCGGCGTCGGACTTTTCCATGATCGTTGCGGCGCGCATGTCGATCATCGAGGCGAAAGCTTCGCCCGACGTCTGCAGGCGGACCGAGATCTCCTCGGTCGCGAGCGACAGTTCTTCCTTCAGCTGCTCGTGCGCACCGACGATCGAGGAGCGGATACGCTCGGCATGATTGACGATCGCATCGCGTTCGGCCCCGAGTTCGTGCACAAGTCCGCGGACGCGCAGTTCGTTGTCGGTGTAGCTGCGCTCGAGCGCCGTCACTTCGGAATGGACAAGGGTTTCGAGTTCGGTCGCGCGGGCGATCGTCCGCTCTATGCCCTCGTTCATGGCCGACACTTCGCGGCGAACGGCCTGGCCGACGGTCATGATGCGCTCGGAGGCGATCGTCTCGGGTTCCGCCAGACGCAGCGCCACTTCGGCCATCGACCGGGCCGCGTTACGCAGGTCATGGGCGCGGGCCATCATGATGGCGAAGGCGAAGAACAGCATGATCGGCAGGAAGGTGCCGACGACGATAGCGACGACACCGGGCATCGCGACGATATCGGCGACCGTCGGGGCCTGCCAGATCGCGCTGCCGTACAGCAGCTGGGTCAGCCCCAGCGCGCCCAGAACCCAGAGTGCCGATACGATCGCGGCGTTGCGCAGCGCCGAGGTCAGCGAGGCTCCGTCGAGCGACTTCAGGATGGCCGACGGCGTGCGGCGCGAGCCATCATTGGCCGGCGCGAAGGCGGGTGCCTTGGGGGCCGGCTCGGGATTGAGTTCTCCAGCTCGGGCGGATCGGCGTTCGATCGTCTTCTTTGTAGCGGAGCGCGGGTTACTATCAGACAAAGGGGCCTCCGGGGCGCGCGCTTGAGACCGGGCCTTCACGGGCGCGGCGGCTTCATCACCGTCGAAATCGATGCTCAGGGCCGCCTCGAGAGCCTGGAACGCGTTCTCGTCAATCGAGTCGGACTTCTTGTTCGCCATAGGTTACGCCTCGTTACCGCTTACTCTCGGCAGGGGAGTTTCGCCACGATGCCGCTCATCGCTTGGCTCTGTCCGGTTCCTGCCGTTTACCTGAAGCCCCGCCTGCCGCCACGCCAGGCAAAACTTCTTTCTCTTGCATTCAGCACTGGCACTGCCGGCATTCCCGCCGGAAGTTCTAGCACCGACTGGCCTTCGGGCAAAGTTCACGCACTTTTGCCCAATCAACCGTATCGTACTGACACATTTGGCCATCCGATACAATTAATGCGCTCCCGGAGCGCCTAGGCCTCCGGCTCTTGTTAACAGTATTTCAATCAAGGTTTCGGCCGAAAAGCCAGTCCGTGTCGGGGTTTAATTCGCGTTAACCATAGTTGGAGCTTTTTGCCGCCGTGCCCGGCGTTTTTAACGGGATGCCCATGGCGCTGCCGCAAATTGAGGCCACCAAGAACAAGAAAACAAGGATCCTCGCCGTGGCAGCAGCAGTCAACATCGCATTTGAGTCCCCCGACAACCTCAATGGCCTGACGCCGTCGCAGCAGCGGCCGATCGATCTCGTTCATCTGGCGACCCAGACAAAGGGCGACAAGGCACTGGAAGTCGAGATCCTGCAGATGTTCGCCCGCCAGGCGCGCGGCTGCCTGACCGCTCTCACAGGGGAGCGCAGCAAACTTGAAATCAAGGCTGCCGCCAACCGTCTGCGCAATGCGGCGCTGGCCGTCGGAGCGCTGCGCGTTGCCGCTGCTGCCGATCTCATCGAAACCAAGGGTGCAAACCCTGCGGCCCTCACTTCCGTCGCGGCTGCCGTGCTGGAAGCCGAGCACTTCATCCTGAAGCTTGCTCGCTGATCAGGTGCAGACCTCAAACGCGGCACGACTGATCGCCTTCGCGTGAGTTGACTGCCTTTCTGATTTAAGAGATGACTTCGCCGGTTTTCACAAGGCGAAGTCTGGACAGGCAATCATGGCAAACATCAGCATCATCGCATTCGACGGCACACGTTTCGATATCGCGGCAGCCGACGGCTCCACGGTTATGGAAAATGCCGTCCGCAACTCGGTCCCCGGGATCGATGCCGAATGCGGCGGCGCCTGCGCCTGTGCAACCTGTCATGTCTATGTCGATGACGCCTGGTCCGAAAAAGTCGGTCAGCCTTCAGCGATGGAAGAGGACATGCTCGACTTTGCCGTCGACGTCCGTCCGACCTCGCGCCTCTCCTGTCAGATCAAGGTGAGCCCGGCCCTGGAAGGGCTGGTGGTTCACGTGCCGGAACGCCAGGGCTGATCGTCCCTGTCAGCGCTATCTGCTGATAAAAAGGCCCCGCTTCCGTTGTTCACGAAAGCGGGGCAAGGGGGCGCATCGCCAAACAGGCGAGGGAGGAAGCACCTGTGGCACCAGGACGCGCCGGGAGAACGGGGAAATCGGTTACGCTCAATCAACGTATTCGATGACACTTATATTTCAGATTTGTATCAAGGGCCACGCCGAGAAATCGCCGGTTATTCACAGGCGGGGGCGCAAGCCTCGGGCAAGCCGCAGCATGGCTGCAACACTCACCCTCGCATTTGAGGGGTGATTTCTACTGGTTTTCCTGGCTTTCGCGACGGTGCCTGAGGATGCGCATCATGCGGTCCTGGAAGTTTTTCGACTCGATCAGGTCGAATCGCACCTGGGCCTCGTCATGGTCCGCCGTCACCTCATCGGTCACCACACCGACTTTCGCCTGTAGCGTTTCGCAGTCTCGCTCCGGGCGTAGCTTCAAAAGTCGCTGTTCCAGAAGCCTCGCATGCTGCCGGGCGATCTCGGCATGACGTTCTTCGTGGCGCTTGATGTCGCTGGACAGCGCGTCCCAGAGCAGGGCCATGTCCTGGGCTGCGCGCTTTCGATTCTTCCACTGGGGCAGGATCAGCTTCGTTTCGACGACCACCCGGACGTCCTCGATCGCACATCGGGTTCCACGTCTCGTATAGGTCAGGTCTCCGCCGAAGCGGATCTGGGTGGCGCCAGGATGGCGCGCACCGGTTGCCTGCGTGAAGGGCCCCTTGCGCGACAATTCGGTATCGAGTTCGGATGCAGTCCGACCACTGATCTGAAAATAGGAGATCGACTTGCGAACCACGACCTCGGCCTCGGCCGAAGGTGGCAGCGTGAGGCCGGTCAGGACTGCCAGTGTGAGGGCGGCCCGAAGACGGCGGGTGTGCTTCATTCTTTCTTCCGCAATGTTGTATTCGCCGCGCCCTTGGGGCATAGCCAAGCCCGATTTGCACTATCGCAGCTTCGCGGTTTTCCGTCGAGAGGATACAGGGTCGCGTGACCACCGTTCAGCGTACAATCTGGCATGTCGGCCATGGCCGTACCCTCGACCTCTCTCTGTCAGGGGCGATCATGGCGATCATCAATGTCACTCCGGATTCCTTCTCCGATGGCGGCCTGCATGACACGGTGGACGGTGCCGTGCGCCATGCGCTTGCCTGTTTCGAAGAGGGCGCGGTGATCCTGGATATCGGCGGCGAATCGACGCGTCCGGGTGCCGCCGAGGTCAGCGCCGAGCAGGAGATCGCGCGTGTCGTGCCGGTTATCACTGCACTGCGTCAGAAGACGGATGCATTGATCTCCATCGACACTTACCGCGCAGCGACGGCTCGGGCGGCGGTCGAGGCCGGTGCCCATATCATAAACGATGTGCACGGGCTGCAGCGCGAGCCTGAGATCGCGGCGGTCGCAGCCGAGACTGGCTCCGGGCTGTGCATCATGCATACGGGTCGGGGGCGCGAGAAACTTGCCGACGTGATCGCCGATCAGCGCCATTTTCTCGGTGCTTCTCTGGAGATTGCAGCAGCTGCGGGTGTCGCGCGGGAAACCATTGTCCTCGATCCGGGTTTCGGCTTCGCCAAGGAAACGACGGACGAGAACCTGGAACTGATGGCCCGCTTCGAGGAACTTCATGAATTCGGACTGCCGCTTCTCGCGGGCACGTCGCGTAAGCGCTTTCTCGGGGCATTGACCGGGCGCGAAGCGCCGGAGCGCGATGCGGCAACCGCGGCCACGACCGTCGCCTTGCGGCTCAAGGGCGCATCCGTTTTCCGCGTCCATAATGTCGCGATCAACCGCGACGCACTTGTCATGGCGGATGCTATGCTCGCCGCCGAGCGGCAGCTTGCCGCGACAAAGGGATCGACTGCATGAGTGGCATTTTCACCATCACGCTAAAGAACTGCGCCTTCTTCGCCCATCACGGGGTCTTCCCGGAGGAGGGTGTGCTCGGTCAGCGCTTTTTTGTCGATGCGGAATTTGATGTGGATGCGATTGCTGCGGCGGAAACCGACACGCTCGAGGGCACCGTGCATTACGGCATCGCCTTCGAGGTGATCCGCGATATCGTCACCGGCAGCCGCCGGCAGCTCATCGAGGCCTTGGCGCTGGCCATTGCGCGTGGGCTGCTCGATCGCTTCCCGGAGATCCTGCGCTGCCGGATCACGGTGCGCAAGCCGAGCGCTCCGATCGCCGGCATTCTCGACCACGTACAGGTGAGTGTTGAACAAGTCAGAGGTTAAGGGCTGGCAGGCGGCGACGCTCGGCCTCGGCGGCAATCTCGGCGACCCGGTGGCGGCCATGGCCGATGCACTGCGGCGCCTCGACCTGCGGCCAGACTGTCGTGTGACATCGGTGTCGCGGCTCTACCGTACGCCACCCTGGGGCAAGACAGACCAAGCCGACTTCTACAATGCCTGCGCGGCCGTCGAGACCTTGCTTGCGCCGCAGGCGCTGCTGGCGGCCTGCCTCGAGATCGAGCGCACGATGAAGCGGGTCCGCGTCGAACGCTGGGGTCCGCGCACGATCGATATCGACATCCTGACCTTCGATGAGCGGACGATCGATGCCGAGCATCTGAAGATCCCGCATCCGCGCATGACCGAGCGCGCATTCGTGCTCATGCCTTTGGCTGACATCGATCCCGATCTGTCGGTCAAAGGGCGACGCGTGGCGGACTGGCTCGAAACGGCCGATCGGTCGGGAATAGCCGTCGCAAACGAAAACCGCGCCTGGTGGCGCGGTTGAATTCAAGGCAGTCGGGGTTCGGTTGATCAGTCGTTTTCGGCCATGGCTGTCGCCTGGCGATTGAGCTTGAGGCCGATGACGGGGATCATTCGATCCTCGACCTTCACCGAAATCGTGATGTTCATCGCATCGTCCTCTTCGAGGCGAGCAACCATGGCGCCGTTGAGCTTGGCGCGGTTGATGCCCATGACGGCACGGTTGCCGGTGACGGTGCCCGATACGATGTCGAGACCCTTGCCGTCTGCACCATCCAGGAACTGACCCTTGTAGCTGCCGCCGGCCTGCGAGATCACGGCCGACATGGGCTGGCTGAATACGCCGACGCGGCAGGTGCCGTCGAGCTTCAAGCCCGTTTCCTTGCCCTCAGCCGGCAGGCCGGTCAGGTTGCAGGTAAACTTCGTGCCCTTGTACTTGCCGGCAACGATTTCACCCGGACCTTTCCAGACCCCGGCGACGGATTCGAAGAAGCGCTTGTCGCGCGAGGCAGCATCAGCGACCGTGGCCGGCATGAGCGCGGCAACGGCAAGGATGGCGGCGCAACGGCCGAGTGTCGAGGAGCGAGAGAACATCGATTTGCCTTGGTACGAGAAACCAGAAACCCCGCGAAGACACTAGCGGAAAAATGGTTAATGCATCATTGCCATTAACCTCAAATGCCGGTCCCGACAACCGGCAAAAGTCACTGGTGTACCCGGTGTGGCCCGTCTGCCTCACCCGTTCGTGTCGCGATCCTTGCCTGTCATCGACGGCGTGAGGTCGCCGATGAAGTCACCGATGCCAGGGCGCTTGGCGGCGCGGAAGGGCAAGGGACGGCAGAGATCCATGGCTGCGATGCCAATCCGGGCGGTCATCAAGCCGTTGATCACGCCTTCGCCGAGGCGCGTGGAGAGGCGCGCGGCCAGCCCATGGCCGAGGACCTGCTGGGCAAGCCCGTCACCGATGGCGATCGAGCCGGTGACCGCGAGATGGGCAAAGACGTCCCTGAGAAGTCGCAGCATGCCCAACGAGCCCGGCCGGCCGCCATAGAGCTCGGCCATGCCGCGCACCAGCCGCACCACTTCGAAGAGGACATAAGCAAGATCCACGATCGCGCGGGGGCTGACAGCCGTGACGACCGAAACGCGTTTTGCAGAGTTTAGGATCAGGGCACGCGCCCGGACATCGAGCGGCGCCAGCAATTCCCGTTCGGCAAGCTCGATCAGTTGCGGGGCATCGATGATGTCGTCTTCGACGGCGGCAAGTGACTTTTGCCCGCGCACCGTTTCCGCCCTGTGGGCAACGAGTGCGGTCAGTTTCTTGACCACGGACGCTGCCTGTTTGCGCTTGCCGCTTTCGGCTGCTGCCTCTGCCTCGGCTTTCAGATCCTGGACGGCATCGAGGCGCCAGAGGCCAGCGAGTTCACGACCGACTGCAATCGCCAGGGCGAGAACGCCAATCGTCAGCACGGCGATCGCGAGATAGCCAAGCCAGTCGGCGCGGGCGAAGAGATCGGCGATGAGCCGGTCGACCCAGAGGCCGAAGGCGAGGGAAAGCAGTACCCCGAAGGCGCCGGTCGCAAGCTTGGCGAAGGAGAAGCCCCGGCGGCGCGGTTCGGCCACCGGCACCGACGGCAGTGCGTAGGCCGCGGCGAGAAACGGATCTTCCTCGTCGGGCACGATCACCACGTCGCCCTGAAAGCTGCGCGGCGGGCGGTTCTTCGGTTCGGCGGCGCGCGCCTGCTGGCCGTCGGGCTCGATGGTGAAAGCGGCCGGGCGTCTTTGCGGACCGGATGCCGAGGCTGGATGAACGGGGGGTACGGTCGGTTTCGTCATGCGAGGCGGTCTCCGAGCAGAAATTGCAGTGCCCGGTCGAGGCGGATATGCGGCACCGACAGCCTGATGCCCTGCTTCTCGTCGAGTTGAGGTGGTCGGAAGCGGACGATGCTGAGGTCCGGCAGTGCGGCCGAGGGATCGTTGGCATCGATCGAGCGGAAATAGGCTTCCGGATCCTTGGGCAGGTCGCCCGGAAAAACGGCCGTCTTGCGCTGACCGTCGAATAGTTCGTCGCCGATGCGCTCACCGGCCATCGGCGTGCCGACGATCACCGGTAGATCGTGGCCGTCCTGCTTGACGTTGGCCTCGCGGGTGGCCCGGACGGAGGCGAGCGCCATGACCTCGATGCCGGCGCCATTCATGCCAATGGTGCGGATCGCACGATTGACCAGGCGTCGCGTGAGCACCTCAAGACGGTCGTGGCTTTCGTGATGCAGGTGGTCAGCCTTTGTGGCGGCCACAAGCACGCGGTCGATACGGCGACGCACCAGGGACGTCAGAACATTGTTCGATCCGGCCCGGAAGCAGGCAAGGACGTCGCCCAGCGCGCGTTCCAGATCCTGGACGGCTTCCGGACCGCGATTGATCGCCTGGAGCGCGTCGACCAGCACGATCTGTCGGTCCAGTCGCGCGAAGTGTTCGCGGAAGAAGGGTTTCACGACGACCGACTTGTATGCCTCGAAACGGCGTTCCATCATCGCGCGCAGCGAACCCTTGGGTGCGGTGCCTTCAGACAGCGTAGGCAGCGGCGCAAAGGTGAGGGCAGGCGAGCCTTCCAGATCACCCGGCATCAGGAAGCGGCCTGGTGGAAGCGTCGAAAGGGAGCGCTCATCCGCCTTGCAGAGCCTCAGATAGCTGGTGAAGGCTTCTGCCAGGCGCCGCGCGGTCATCTCGTCGGCCGGGCCGTCAGGATCGACGGATACGGCAAGCGCCAGCCACTCGGCTGCCAGTTCCGCGCGCACGCCGCTTTCGGCGAGTTTTACGGTGTTTTCGCTGAAGGTCCTGTAGTCCTGACCTAGGAGTGGCAGGTCGAGCAGCCACTCGCCGGGGTAATCGACGATATCGATCGACAGTCGGCCTGGCGAAAAGAACCGGTTCCAGCTGCTGGCACTCTTGTATTCGATGGTGAGGCGCAGCTCTGAAATGGCCCTGGTCGAGTCCGGCCAGTTCCGGTCCTCAACGAGTGCCCTGATATGGTCCTCGTACTGGAAACGCGGAACGGCATCGTCCGGCTGCTCCTGGAGCGCTGCACCCGTGATGCGGCCCGCCCTGAGCGGTTCGAACAAGGGAAGCCGTCCGCCATGCAGGAGGTTGTGCACCAGTGACGAAATGAACACGGTCTTGCCGGCCCGCGACAGCCCGGTGACCCCCAGGCGAATTGTCGGATTGACGAGATGCGCAGCCCGGTCGGCTAAATTGTCCAATGCGATTGCGGCTTCGTCGGTCAGGCTGGTGAGGGAAGGGGGCAATGGGCTGTCCTGCAGGGGCTGTGGCAGGCGCGGTGCATTCCCGGCATGAGAAGGTCAGCGCCTCTCTTTCACATATAGGCAGGGTTTCCGGCGCAAAAAAGAGGCAAGGGACGGTGTTGTACCCGTCCGTCAGCCAATCAGGAAATCGCGAAGGGTGTAAGTGTCGCCATCGCCTGCATCGATCACGGCGAGGCCAGATGTCGGGTAGCCCTCCGGGACGGTGCGTGCCATCACCTCGTTTCCGCAGAGGCGGGCAAAAACTTCCTCAAGCGCCGGATTGTGCCCGACCAGCATCAGGCTCGCGACGCCACGGGTTGCCGTGACGATCTCGAGATAGACCTCGGCGGGCGCATTGTAGAGTTCGTCGACGTAGCGGAATTCGACCAGACCCGAGAATGCCCGGTTTATCGCGTCGGCCGTCTGGCGGCAGCGCTTTGCGGTCGAGGAGACAACAAGATCAGGACGATAGCCCTTGTCGGAGGCCAACTCGGCAACGACCTCGGCTTCGGCGAAGCCGGCATCGGAGAGGCTGCGGTCAAAATCACGGCCACCTGGTTCGGCCCAACCGGATTTCGCGTGGCGCAGCAGATAGATGCGCTGGGGAAGCTGAATGGAGGGCGTCATCCGTTGGGGTATCCGCGTGCGATGGTGCTGGTCACTGAAGTACCGGTTCTTGGCCCATGCCGTCAACCATGCGGGCTGCAGTCCAGCAACATCCTATCGTGGCGAGGCGCTGTGTATCGGCTGCGTGAGTCGCAGAAAATTATGCTTAAAAAATAGAAATTTAGATCAAAAATGTAACAGATCTAAAAATCGCTTCGAAACAGTCAGAAGGCTTGAACCGCTTGCGTTGAAAGGATATACAGCCGCCCATTGAGATGTTCTTCAGGAGAATCGCGTTGAGTGAGAAGATCAATCTTAGCAATTATGTGCTCTCGGAGGACGAAGAGTTCATGAACGCGAACCAGAGGGCGTATTTCAGAGCAAAGCTCATCGCCTGGAAAAACGACATCCTCCGAGAAGCGCGCGAGACCCTCGACCATCTCGCCGAAGAAAGCGCCAACCATCCCGATCTCGCGGACCGGGCGTCTTCCGAAACAGACAGAGCGATCGAACTTCGCGCCCGTGACCGTCAGCGCAAGCTGATTTCCAAGATCGACGCTGCACTTCAGCGCATCGACGACGGCACCTACGGGTATTGCGAGGAAACCGGCGAGCCGATCGGCCTCAAGCGCCTCGACGCCCGCCCGATCGCAACTCTGTCGATCGAAGCGCAGGAACGGCACGAGCGTCGCGAAAAAGTCTATCGCGACGAGTGACCGGTCCACGGACTGTCTGATTGGTCTTAGACCCTTCAAGACCCGCCATCGGCGGGTCTTTTTCTTTTTCAGTGCTGCCAGAGCGTCTGAGCGGCGATGCCGCCCCTCATCACGGGTTCCGGCTGGCTGACATCTCGCCGAAGATGCGGGCGATTTCGTTCTGGAGATTGGGTTCCTGCGCCTGCTGTGCCGCGTTGGGAGCCGTACCCGGCGTGCGGTTTCCATCCGACACTAAGGCTGTCAGCGGCGGGCGCGGGCGGTCAGCGCGGGTTTCGGGCAGGATCTGCGTCATTTCCGGTGCCGGGCGGGATGTTGGTGTCGGATCGGCGGCCAGATGCAGCGCCATTTCCTCTTCCAGCACCCGCTCAAAGTCGCTGATATCCCTGGCCGGCGCCTCCGCCTGCTGCTTCGGCGCTGGACCTTCGACTTGCTCGGGACCTCGCATCGGTTCGGCAGCCCGATCAGTGACCGGCTCAGGTGCGGGCGCAAGTACGCGCATCCGTGCTGCATCCAGCACATCCTCGACCGCTGGCGGGTCGATGGTTCGGGAAGGTACCGGCTCGAAGGCGGGCGCGGGCGGGGTGATCTCAGGTGTCGGTGCTGGAATGTCGTCGAGCCGGATTGGCTCTACGGTTTCCACGCGGAAAGCCTCGACCGTCAGCGGCCCTGGCGTTACCTCAGGTTCGATCCGTGCCGGCTGACGAAGAAGCTCGGGTTCCGGGCGGAGCGGAGCGATGGTGTCGATAACGGGTGCGATATCGGCTTTTGCGGTGAGCTCAGGCTCATGTTTTGCGGCGGGTTGGACCGGAGCGATCTCGGGGGCCACCGAACTTTCGATGGCTGGCGCAGATCGAGAACTTGTCTCGTTACTGGTGGTAGCGGTCAGAACGGGTGCTGCCGGTTGCACGGACAGATCAGGTTCCTTGACCGCCACGCGCGGTGCCATGACAGCTGCCGCGACTGCAGTTGCTGCAGGTGCTGCGACGACAGCCGCGACCGTTGGCGCAGGCTTCTCCGCCGTGGGTGTAACAGGTCTGGCCGGCATCGGCGTCGGACGGCGTTCCTCAGCTACGGGTAAGGGAGCCGGCTGAGGGCGTGCCGGGGACGCGGCCTTGACCGGTTCTGCGGCGAATGGCCGGGCAACCGGCGCTTCAACCGGAGCCTTCACTTCCGTCACGGGCAGTGCCGTCATCGCCGACGACGGGGCCTCTGAAGCGAGGGGAACAGGAGCTGCGGTTTTCACCACGCTCGACTGGTCTTCCAGTGCCTGTGGCAGAACCGCCTGGGCGCTCAGATAGTGGCGCTCGTCGCCGATGCCGCTTTCGATGACGATATCGGTCGGTCCGCCGATCATCACGAGGTGTTCGACATTGTCGCGGCGGATCAAGACGATGCGCCGGCGGGTATCGACCGCTGCGGCGTCCAGAACCTGCAGGCGTGGCTGGCGGTTGCGGCCACCACGGACAAAGGGCGAGGGCGCCCTGTTGCGCAGGATCCAGAGCACGATGAACAGGCAGATCAAAGCCAGGCTGACGCCCAGGGCTGCCACGAGAAAACGATCGCCATAGGCCGAGATCAGGTCATCCAGCATTTTCGTGCTCCTTTTGTCTGGCTTTCTGGCAGAAGACGTCCCCTTCCGCAATCTTGCAAGGCGCAACGACCGGGGTCCCATAGGGCACGACACCTCAAATGTTCGCCCAGGAATGCGGCAATCCTGTGGGAGAGCGGATGTGGGAGGCCATCTGGCCCTTTCTTTGCTTTTTGCGGTTACGGCAAATTGATAAACAGGAAGCAGCGCCGATTCTCGCCAGGGCAGATCATCCGTGCGCTTAGGCATGAGGCATCCATGACACGACAGCAGTACGATCGAGATGGAGACGGCCCCTTGGTCGATCGCCGCGGTGGCGTCGGCATGGCGTTGCGCATCCTTTTGCTCGCACTCGTCCTGATCGCGGCCTCGGCGGCTTTCATCTTCTTCCGCGATCAGCTCGACAACCAGATCGTCCTTGGCGTGCTCGGCATCCTCGCGATGATGGGGATCTTCTTCATCGTCTCGGCGGTCATCGGTTTCGTCGAGGTGATGCCGCAGTCCAACAGCGACACGCTCGCCCGCCGGTTTCTCGGCAGCCAGCCGGACGGTACGCTGATCACCGACGCCGAAGGCCGGGTCGTGTTTGCCAATGCCGCCTATGGCGCGATGACGGGCGCGCGCACCGCGACCGAGGTCCAGACGCTTGAAGCCCTGCTGTCGCGCTACCGTGAATCCAGCGAGGCGCTTTACCGGTTGACCAACGGCTTGCGCGAGGGACGGGAAAGCCACGAGGAATTTCGGCTGCTCAAGCCCCTTGGCAGCCAGACGGCGAATGGATCCGGTGCCCATTGGTATCGCCTCAAGGCGCGTCTCCTGCCGGACGAAGGCCGCGGCAAGCCGCTGCATGTCTGGCAGATTTCCGACATCACCGCCGAGCGCGACGATCAGGAACGTTTCTTCAAGGAGTTGCAGCACGCGATCGACTATCTCGATCATGCCCCTGCCGGCTTCTTCTCCGCCGGTCGCAAGGGCGAGATCTACTATCTCAACGCGACGCTCGCCGAATGGCTGGGCGTCGACCTCACCCAGTTCAATCCGGGGTCTATGTCGATTGCCGATCTGGTGGCCGGCGAGGGCATGGCGCTGATCAATTCCGTGCAGGCTGAACCTGGCCAGGCGCGAACGGAAACGCTCGATCTCGATCTGCGCCGGGTCAACGGCCAGAGCCTGCCGGTACGCCTTGTCCATCGCGTGCGGGCCGCGCGTGACGGCGCGCCGGGCGAAAGCCGGTCGATCGTTCTGGCGCGAAGCCAGGGGGAAGGCGGCGACCAGTCGGATTCGGTCGCCTCGATGCGTTTCACGCGCTTCTTCAACAATACGCCGATGGCGATTGCCTCCGTGGACGGCGAGGGGCGTATCCTGAGGACCAATGCGCCCTTCATGAAGCTTTTCGCCGATGTCATTTCGCGCGACGAGATCGACCAGCACGGGCTGATCGAGGTGGTGCTGCACGAGAACGAGCGCGACGACTTCCGCGAGGCCCTTGCCGCGGCCATGGACCGTCAGGTCGATATTGCGCCGATCGACAGCCGTCACCCGACAAACGATGCACGTCATTTCCGCTTCTACGTCAACGCCGTGATCGACCAGAGCGACGAGGCGCCGGAGGAGGCCGCGATCGTCTATGCCGTCGATGTGACGGACCAGAAGGCGCTCGAAGCGCAGATGGCGCAGACCCAGAAGATGAATGCTGTCGGTACGCTCGCCGGCGGTATCGCGCACGATTTCAACAACGTGCTGACTGCGATCCTGTTGTCGTCGGACCACCTTCTTCTCCAGGCGCGACCGTCCGATGCAAGTTTTGCCGATCTCATGGAGATCAAGCGCAACGCCAATCGTGCCGCGGTCCTCGTGCGTCAGCTGCTTGCCTTCTCCCGCAAGCAGACGATGCGTCCGAGCGTCCTCAACCTGACCGACGTGATCGGCGATCTCAGAATGCTTGTCGATCGCCTGATTTCCGGCACCAACGTCAAATTGCGGGTGGAATATGGCCGCGACCTCTGGCCGGTGAAGACGGACCTCTCGCAGTTCGAGCAGGTCTTGATCAATCTTTGCGTCAATGCGCGCGACGCGATGCCGAATGGTGGCTCGATCACGGTCTCGACGCGCAACATCGATGCGGAGGAGGCCGGTGCCTTCGGCTATCGTGGCCTGCCGTCCGAAGACATGGTGCTCGTTGAAGTGGCCGATAACGGCACCGGGATTGCGCCTGAAATCATGGACAAGATCTTCGAGCCCTTCTTCACCACCAAGGAAGTGGGCAAGGGCACGGGGCTCGGCCTTGCGATGGTATATGGCATCGTCAAGCAGTCGGGTGGCTACATCTATCCGGAATCGGAAGTCGGGAAGGGCACGACCTTCCGCATCTTCCTGCCGCGCCACATCCCGGACGTACAGCCGGTGGTCGAAGGCCAGGTCCAGGCTTCGGTGGCGGGCGACACGATTACCGTCGCGCCGGCAAGCGGCAAGGCCGAGGCACAGGATGCGCCGGATCTGACCGGCAAGTCCGCCGTGGTGCTTCTCGTCGAGGATGAAGAGGCCGTGCGGCGCGGCGGCAAACGCATGCTGGAGACGCGTGGCTACACCGTGCACGAGGCGGGGTCGGGGGTTGAAGCGCTCGACATCATGGACGAACTCGACGGCGCCGTGGATATCGTCGTCTCGGACGTCGTGATGCCCGAGATGGACGGCCCGACGCTGCTCACCGAGTTGCGGAAGAAGTATCCTGATCTGAAGTTCATCTTCGTCTCCGGCTATGCGGAGGACGCCTTTGCCCGCAACCTGCCGGCTGATGCCAAGTTCGGCTTCCTGCCCAAGCCATTCTCGCTGAAGCAGCTGGCTGTCGCCGTGCGCGAAATGCTCGATGGCGAGGGCTGACCGGGGCCGGGCCGCAGTCCACAAACATAAGAACCCGCCGGAGCGAACTGGCGGGTTCTTTCGTTTCAGAGATGCTCTTTCAGGTCAGCCGTTCATCGCAACCGCGATCTCTGCTGCGAGACGCGCATTGTTCTCGACCAGAGCAATATTGGTCTTCAGCGAGCGGCCACCGGTCAGGTGGAAGATGTTGTCGAGCAGGTACGGAGTAACCGCCTTGCCGGCGATCTCGTCGCGTTCGGCGTTTGCCAGCGCGCGGCTGATATAGATTTCCATTTCTTCGCGCGGGATCTCGTCGGCTTCCGGTACCGGGTTGGCGATCAGCATGCCGCCATCAATGCCGAGCTGGTCGCGCATCTTCTGGAAATTCGCGATCGCCGCCGGGCTCTGCAGGTTGAGCACGCTCTTCAGGCCGGAGCTGCGCGACCAGAAGGCCGGGAAGTCTTCGCTGTCGAAGGTGACGACCGGTACGCCGCGCGTTTCCAGCACCTCGAGCGTCTTCGGGATGTCGAGGATTGCCTTCGGGCCGGCCGAGACGACGATGACGGCGGTGCGGGCGAGTTCTTCCAGGTCGGCCGAGATGTCGAAGCTTTCTTCAGCGCCACGATGCACGCCGCCGATGCCGCCGGTTGCAAAGACATGGATACCGGCGCGGTAGGCGGCGATCATGGTGGCGGCAACCGTGGTTGCGCCGTTGCGACGCTCGGCGATCGCGAAGGCGAGATCGGCGCGCGAGAGCTTCATCACATGCTCCATCTGGGCCAGCGCCTCGAGCTCGGCCGGTTCGAGACCGATATGCAACACGCCCTTGATGACAGCGATGGTCGCAGGCACGGCACCCTGCTGGCGGACGATCTCCTCGACGCTGCGAGCCATCTGCAGATTGCCCGGATAGGGCATGCCATGGGTGATGATGGTGGATTCAAGCGCCACGATCGGCGCGCCACGCTGCTTGGCTGCGCTGACTTCGCTTGAATAGGTGATCGGCAAAAGGGGGGAGATGGAACGGGTCATGGGGGGATCTTCCGCTTTAGAATTCAGGTTCTCATGACAGGAAACGGGCGGCCGGGACAAGTGCCAACTGTTGCGCCAGCTTGTCCTGCGACAGATTTTCATCGGTTGCATGCGGGGAGGCGAGCGTGATCGCCGCACTCGCGGTGCCATGGCGTAGCGCTTCGGCCAGGTCGGCCCCGCCCAGTCGCGCATGCAGGAAGCCTGCGGCAAAGGCATCGCCTGCGCCGGTCACATCGGCGATCTCGGACAGGGGGACAGGTTCGATGACTGCGACCTGCGCACCGTCGAAGGCTATCGTTCGGCCGCTGCCGCTGGTGACGCTACCGCCGCGCAGGCCCTGCGCCTGCAGAAGGGCCGGCCAGCCTTCAGGATCGTCCGGCCGCGTACCTGCAATTGCCTCTGCCTCGGCGCCGTTCATGAAGAGATGGGTGAGGTGCGGCAAGGCAGCGCGGAATTTCACTACCTTCGCCGGAGAAATCGCGATCGCCGAGATGTCTTTTGCCGCTGCATGGCAGGATGCGGCGAGGGCTGCCAGTGTCTCGGCTGGCAGGTTTGCATCTGCCAGAACATGGCCTGCCGCTGCCAAGCCGTCGCGCATCGAGCGCGCGCGCAAGCGGCGTGCGGAGAAGGCATCGTAAAGCGCCATGTCGGCGAGAGCGATGACGAGATTGCCGTCCCGTTCGAGGATCGCCGTGTAGCTTGGCGTGGCGCGGTCGAGGAACATCACCGGCTGATCGTCGAGCCCGGCACGCTCGGCTGCGTCCGCCACCAACTGGCCGGCCGCATCGCCGCCACGTGGCGCGACGAGCCGCACGACACGTCCGAGCCGGGAGAGGTTGCAGGCCGCGTTGAAGACGCCGCCGCCCGCCTCTTCGAACCACTGGCCGGGATTGCTGGCACCCGGTTTTGTGTCTCCGAAAATGCGCCCGCGACGGTCGATATGGGCGCCGCCGACTGCCAGAATCTCGACCGTCATCGACGCCCCTCCCGCACGGCAATTTCGCGAATCGAGGCGCTCGATGGGGCCGACCGGCGGTATCCTCCGCGTCCTGCGGTCTGCCGCGACCCGACGAGCGGAACATGTTTCGAACGCAAGTCGGAAAGTGGTTGCAATTCAGTCACTTGTTCTGCTCTTGCAAAATGAGAACAAAAAGAGTACATATTGTCCATCGGCGGCTTCATTGCCTATGCGGCCTCAATAACCTAAAGGTGGATCAAATGGCACAGAATTCTTTGCGGCTGGTAGAGGACAAATCGGTGGATAAAAGCAAGGCATTGGAAGCGGCGCTCTCGCAGATCGAACGATCGTTCGGCAAGGGCTCGATCATGAAGCTCGGCGCGAACGAGAGCGTGGTCGAAGTCGAGACGGTCTCGACGGGGTCGCTCAGCCTCGATATCGCGCTCGGCATCGGCGGCTTGCCGAAGGGGCGTATCATTGAAATTTACGGGCCGGAAAGCTCGGGTAAGACGACGCTTGCGCTGCAGACCC
>JAIXSF010000061.1 GCA_027484835.1 Rhizobiaceae bacterium
CCAAGGCCGTCGATGACGGGTTGCCGAAACGGCTGATCGAGGAGGCTGCCACCCGTCGCCAGGCCGCCGTCGACCGGGGCGAGGAAGTGATCGTCGGGGTCAACAAGTTCCGCCTGGAAAACGAAGAAGCCATCGACATCCTCGAAATCGACAACACCGCCGTTCGGCTGTCGCAGGTCAAGCGCATCGAGCAGACGCGCCGACAGCGTGACCCGAAGCGGGTGAGCGAAACCCTCGCCCGCCTCACCGAAATCGCCCGCTCAGGCGAGGGCAACCTGCTCGAAGCCGCGGTCGAGGCGGCCCGGGCGCGCGCCACCGTCGGTGAGATTTCGGATGCGATGCGCGCCGTCTTTGGCGATCACGTCGCGGTCCCCGAAGTCGTGCATGACATCTATGGCAAGGCCTATGAGGGCGATCCGGAAATGGAGATGCTGTCGACCCGCCTCAAGGACTACGGCAAGGCCGCGTCCAAGCCGCGTATCCTGATCGCCAAGCTCGGCCAAGATGGCCATGACCGCGGCGCCAAGGTGATCGCGTCGGCCTTCGGCGATATCGGCTTCGATGTCGTGGCAGGCCCCCTCTTCCAGACGCCGGAGGAAGCGGCAGACTTGGCCGTGGCCAACAAGGTCCAGGTCGTCGGCATGTCCTCGCTCGCCGCCGGACACAAGACGCTTGCCCCGCAGCTGGTCGAGGCGCTGAAAGCCAAGGGCGCCAATGATGTGATCGTGGTCGTCGGTGGCGTCATCCCGCGCCAGGATTATGACTTCTTGCTGGAGCATGGCGTCTCCGCCGTCTTCGGCCCCGGCACCAATGTCATGGATGCCGCGCGCTCCGTGCTTGACCTGCTGGAAGGCCGCCTGCGAAACAGTTGAGGCTGACGGCTCGGGGAGGAGCATGGAAACCTACGATTACATCGTCATCGGCGCCGGCACCGCCGGCTGCCTGCTGGCTAACAGGCTCTCCGCCGATCCCACGCGCCGTGTGCTGCTGCTCGAAGCCGGCGGCAGCGACAACTATCACTGGATCCATATCCCGGTCGGCTATCTCTACTGCATCAACAACCCGCGCACCGACTGGTGTTTCAAGACGGAGGCCGAGCCGGGCCTGAACGGTCGCGCGATCGGCTATCCGCGCGGCAAGGTGCTCGGCGGCTGCTCCTCGATCAACGGCATGATCTATATGCGCGGCCAGGCCCGCGACTACGACCAGTGGCGCCAGATGGGTTGCGAAGGCTGGGGCTGGGACGATGTGCTTCCACTCTTCAGGAAGACGGAAGACTTCCACCGGGGGGCCGACGACAATCACGGCGCCGGCGGCGAATGGCGCGTGGAGAAGGCCAGGCTTCGTTGGGACGTGCTCGAAGCCTTCCGCGCGGCGGCCAAACAGGCCGGCATTCCTGAGACCGACGACTTCAATCGCGGCGACAACGAAGGCTCCGGCTTTTTCGAGGTCAACCAGCGTTCCGGCATCCGCTGGAATACGGCCAAGGCATTTCTCAAACCGATCCGGCATCGCAAGAACCTGACCATCCTCACCCGTGCCCATGTAAAGCGGCTGACCATCGAGGCCGACCGCGTGACCGGAGCCGAGGTGCATCACGACGGCGAGCTGAAACGCTTTGCCGCCCGCCGCGAGGTGGTGCTGTCAGCCGGCGCCATCGGCTCGCCGCAGATCCTCGAACTCTCCGGCATCGGTCGCGGAGACGTCCTGCAAAATGCAGGCATCGAGGCAGTCCGCGAGGTGCCGTCCGTCGGCGAAAACCTGCAGGACCACCTGCAGCTGCGCCTGGTCTTCAAAGTGACGGGTGTTCCGACGCTCAACGAACGCGCGTCGAGCCTCTACGGCAAGGCGATGATCGGGCTGGAATATGCGTTCCGCCGCTCAGGCCCGATGTCCATGGCGCCGAGCCAGCTCGGCATCTTCACCCGCTCGGGCCCGGACAAGGAAACTGCAGACCTCGAATATCATGTCCAGCCGGTCTCGCTCGACAAGTTCGGCGACCCCGTTCATCCCTTCCCAGCGATGACGGCCAGTGTCTGCAATCTGCGGCCCGAAAGCCGAGGCTCGGTGCACATATCGGGGCCGGACTTCGCCGCCCAGCCGAAGATCGCGCCTAACTACCTCTCGACGCCTGGCGATCGCAACGTCGCTGTGCGCTCAATCCGGCTCACCCGCCGCATCGCCGCCCAGCCGGCCTTTGCACGCTATCACCCGGAGGAATATCGCCCCGGCTCAGCGCTCGGAAGCGATGCCGAATTGGAAAAGGCGGCAGGCGATATCGGCACGACGATCTTCCACCCCGTCGGCACCTGTCGCATGGGGGCGGATCCGGACAGCGTCGTCGATCCGCGCCTGCGGCTGCGCGCGTTGAAGGGCCTGCGCATCGCCGATGCCTCGGTCATGCCGACGATCACCTCAGGCAATACCAATTCCCCGACCCTGATGATTGCCGAAAAGGCGGCCGCGATGATCCTGGAGGATCACCGCTGACCGTTGATATCAGCTGTGGTCGTCGGCATTCGCCCCGAGCAGTTTCGGCAGGTCGCCAAAGCGAGCGACAAGCCCGAACACGGTGGCAGCCACCGCCACAAACAGGATGGTCACCGAAGCCATAACAGGCGTATAGCCGTAGCGCAGCGCGTTGAAGATCTTGATTGGCAGCGTCTCCATCACGAAACCGACCGTCATATAGGCGACGATGTATTCGTTGAGCGAGAGCACGAAGGCGAAGGCATAGCCGGAGACGAGATAGGGCGCGATCAGCGGCAGCACGACCGTGCGGAAGATCGTCCGATCATCGGCCCCCATGGTGGCAGCTGCCTCGACCAGCGAGCGGTCGATCGCCGAGAAGCCGAGCGACAGCGTCACCAGCGGCAGCGTCACGAAGAAGATCGCGTGGCTGATGACAGCCGTCCATGGCTGGCCATAGAAGCCGGTTGCGGCCCAGAAGGTAAGAAGTCCGAGCGCCGTAATGACGGGCGGCAGCGTGAACGGCGCAATGCCCAGCAGCTGGAACACTTGCGCCCAGGGCGCATGTCGCCGCCACAGGAACCACGCGAGCGGCAGTGCGATCGCGACAGCAAGAGCAGCTGCACAGAGCGCGAGGATAACGGAGGCGAAAAGGGCGGCACGCCAGCCGGGATCGGTGAAGATCGCGCCGTACCAAGACAAAGAAAAGCCCTGGGGCGGGAAGTTCAGGCTCTGCTTGGCATTCACCGACACGCCGGCGACGACCACGATGGGTGCAGCGAGGAAGATGCCGATCAGCGTGAAATAGAGACGCGTCAGGACTGTATTCATGCTGCTTCCCCCTTGCGACCGACGAGCAGCGTCAACGCGACCATGCCGAGCGTGACGAGCACGAGAAACACGGCCATGGCCGCGGCAAACGGCATGTTGGACTGGTAGATTGCCTGGTCGGTGATCAGCACGGACAGCGTCCAATGCGAGGGGCGACCGAGTATCTGCGGCAGCAGATAGGAGCCGAGCGCAAAGATGAAGACCATGATCAGCGTCGCAAGCAGCGTGTTGCGCAGCGCCGGCACAACCACCGTGAAGAAGGCCTTGAGCGGCGAGGCCCCGAGCGTGCGCGCGGCTTCCGTCAGCGTCGGATCGAGCCTCACAAGCGCCGGATAGAGCACTAGCACGGTATAGGGCAGCGCCTGATAGGTCATGCCGGTCAGCACCGCTCCGAAATTCGGCATGAGCGCGACAGGCTTTTCCATCAGCCCAATCATGACCAGCAGGTTGGTGATGCCGGCCGTGCGCGAAAACAGCGTCGACCAGGCGAAACCGATGATCACTTCCGAAAGTGACAGGATGGAGAGGAGAGCGACCAGCCACAGCACCTGTGCTTTGCGCGACATGCGCGCGAGCAGATAGGTGAAGGGCAGAGCCAGCGTCACGCAGACTATGGCGACGGCAATCGCCAGCATCAGCGAAAAGCTGAGCACGCCCCCGAAGAAGAACGACAGGAAGCGGGTATAGTTGTCGAAGACGAAATCGGGCGAATAGAAGCCTGCCGGATCACGGCGAAAGAAGGAGACGGCGATCATCGTCGCGAAGGGCACGATGAAGAACAGGATCAGCATGCCCGCCGGGAACGCGAGCGGCGCATAGTCGAGCGCGGTTTTCGGGGGCTCGCGTCTCATGCCGACAGCACCACGGCGGTTTCGGGATCGATGACGATGCCGACATCCTGACCGACGGTCACGACCGGCCGTTCGCGCGGCGTCGCGACGGCGACGACTTCGGTGCCGCCGACATCGAGGAAGGTCTCGATGGTGCCGCCGAGATCGCGGATAAAGGTGACCTTGCCGGTGATCCGGCCTTCGCCGGGCGCTGCAAGCTTGACGTCCTCGGGGCGAACCGAGAGGCTTGCCTGCCCCTGCTCTGCCGGCGCCGAGATGCCGGCAACGCTCTGGCCGAGCACCAGCGCGGAACCGCCCTGCGCGGTGAGCGGGAGGAGATTGGTCGAGCCGATGAAGTCGGCCACAAAGCGATCGGCGGGCTTGCGATAGATCTCGATCGGGCTCGCTGCCTGACGGATTTTGCCGCCGCTCATCACGACGACCGTATCCGCCATGGTCATCGCCTCGCGCTGATCGTGGGTGACGACGATGGTGGTGATGCCAAGCTGCTGTTGCAGCTTCCGCAACTCCACCTGCATCGCCTCACGCAGCTTTGCGTCGAGGGCAGACAGCGGCTCGTCGAGCAGGAACAGCTTCGGGGAAATGGCAAGCGCTCGGGCAATCGCCACACGCTGCCGCTGGCCGCCGGAAAGCTTGTGCACCGGACGGTCCGCATAACCCGTCAGGTGGATCATGGCGAGCAACTCGTGGACGCGCTTCACCTGTTCCTCGCGCCCGATCCCACGGATGCGCAAGGGATAGACGATGTTTTCGCCGACCGTCAGATGCGGAAAGAGGGCCAGCGACTGGAAAACCATGCCGAGCTCGCGCTTGTGTGTCGGGACTTGCGTGATGTCCTTGCCATCGAGCACGATTTCTCCAGCCGTCGGGCTGTCGAGCCCGGCGACCATCCGAAGCAGCGTGGTCTTGCCGCAACCCGAGGGACCGAGCAGGCAGACGAAGGTGCCGTGCGGCACGGAAAGCTGGACATTATCGACCGCCGTAAAGGGGCCGAACTGTTTGGTGATGGCATTGAGGGCGAGGCCGGACATGGGCTTCCAATCAGACGATGGCTGTTCAAAACGGTGCGAGACAATCGACGCCCAATGGCTCGAAATCTCGGGTATTGGCGGTCACGACGGTAAGGCCGTGGGTTTGGGCGGTTGCGGCGATCAGGATGTCGGCGAGTTCGATATTCTGTCCGCGCGCAAGCATTGCGCCTTCCAGCTGTCCCGCCGCCAACGCGACATCGAGATCCACGGGAAGAAAGCGATCCTGGAAATCCGACATCACGATTTCGACCCACTCGCGCAAACGATTTGCTTTCTCCGGGCTGCCACGCTTCACGAGTTCAAGCTTCACGATCCCTTTTTCGATCTCCTGAAGCGTGATCGTTGAAGCATACAAAGCATTTTTTCCTTGCTGCTCCTGAAGCCAGACGATGAATTTCTGCGACGCCCTCCCGTTCGAGAGCAAAGACAACGCGTTGGTATCGATGAGATAGCCACTCAAAGATCAACGTCCCGACCTTGGGACGGATTGCGCTCAAAAACCATGTCTGGTTCCGGGAAAGCCATGAGGTGTTCCAAGAAGTTGCGCTTTGGTTTCTGATCCATCGCCGCCTCCACCGGCACCAGTGCAGCCACCGGCTTGCCGTCCCGCGTGATTGTCACACTGCCACCCTTGATCACCTCGTCCACCAGCTCGGAAAGATCGGTATTCACATCCCGCACACTGACCGTTGCCATGATCTCGTCTCCGCTTAGATGCCTTCGCTGATCCTATCACGTACCCCAAGATGCAGCAAAACCAACGGCAACAGCCCCTCACCCTACCCTCTCCCCGCAAGCGGGGAGAGGAGACGTTGGCGCGGCGCCTCCCGCTAGTCCCCTTCTCCCCGCAAGCGGGGAGAAGGTGCCGGCAGGCGGATGAGGGGCAACCACAAAACCTAGGATCAGCCAACGATCAGCTCGGTCCACTTCTGGTTCAGCCAGTCCGACTTGGTCTGGTAGAGGTCGTAGCGCGGC
>JAIXSF010000314.1 GCA_027484835.1 Rhizobiaceae bacterium
CGCCAGCTACAAGTTCGGCGTCAGCTTCGACTGACGAAAAGGCCGCAGTCGATTTTCCGGGGGCGATCGGGCGGGGCAGTTTTCTTGAACCCGCCCATGCTCTATCAACGGATGCATGAGCACCACCGAGCCGAACATCGACCGCGTCGTCGACGCGCCCTCCGACAATTTCGTCTATCGCGTCCTGCCGCGATGGCTCTGGCCGCATGCCCAGCTCGCCCGCTGGGACCGCCCGATCGGCTGGCAGCTGCTGATGTGGCCCTGTTTTTGGTCTTCGGCGCTGGCGGCCAATGCGCTTGCCGCTGAAGGCCGGCTGGATGTCGGGCTCTTCGCCTTCCACCTCGTCCTGTTCTTCATCGGCTCCGTCGCCATGCGCGGTGCCGGCTGCACCTACAATGATCTGATCGACCACGACATCGACAATCTCGTGGCCCGCACTCGCTCGCGCCCGCTGCCATCAGGTCGCATCAGCCGTCGCGATGCCAAGATCTTCATGGTGGTGCAGTCGCTGGTCGGTCTTGCAGTGCTCCTCTGCTTCAACACCTTCTCGATCGTGCTGGGAATTCTCTCGCTCGCCGTCGTCGCGATCTATCCGTTTGCCAAGCGATTTACGGACTGGCCGCAGTTTTTCCTCGGCCTCGCCTTCTCCTGGGGCGGCCTCATGGGCTGGGCCGGTCTGCACGGCAATCTCTCCCTGGCGGCGGTCCTCGTCTATCTCGGTGCGGTGGCATGGACGATCGGGTATGACACGATCTACGCCCACCAGGACCGCGAGGACGATGCGCTGGTCGGCGTGCGCTCGACCGCGCGCTTGTTCGACCGTGACACCAAGATCTGGCTGACAGGCCTCTATGGCTTAACGCTCGTGCTCCTTCTCTCAGGCTTCGTCGCGGCCGGTGCCGCCTTCCCGGCGATTGCCGGCCTTTTGATCGCAGCCGGTCTCTTCGCCTGGCAGATCAAGGTGCTCGATATCGACGACGGGGCGCAGTGTCTCGCGCTTTTCAAGTCGAACAATCGCGTCGGCCTGATCATTTTCCTTGGCCTCGTCGCAGCTATTCCCTTCGCCTGAACTTTATTCAGGTGAGCCTAATCCAGCCGCTGCGCTCGTTTCGTTTCGAGACGCTGGAGGCTGATAAAGCGAAAATGCAAAAGGCCCGGAAGTCACCTTCCGGGCCTTTTGCATGTGCAGTCCTGGGACAGGATTAGTTCCGAGCGATGATTTCCTTTCCGGAAATCTTCATGGTTACACCCAGCGTGCCGGTCGTGCGGCGGACCAGGAAGCGCGGGCGGCGCTCGGCGAAATAGGAATGGCGGCGACGCGGCTGGGTATCGCGGGTGCGGACATCGCCGAGATGCTCTTCCAGCGGACGAGCCACGCCATCGGCTTCCACCATCAGCATGGGGATACGGAAGGCGTCTGCCCAGCCACGCCAGTCGGCGGCGATATCGCAGAGATCATGGGCAACCAGCAGCGGAATGCAGAGATCCGGGTCCTCGTGGTGCAGTTCGAGGGTCACCGTCACTTCACCGTCGCCATGGTCGATGGCGCGTGCGGCCACACCCTTGAAGGCGCGGGCCGGAAGGGCGAAGGAAAGCGGCAAGCCGCTGCCGGGGAGGATCTTGCGCAGGACGGCGCCGCGCTCGTCAATGGTGATCGTGACGTCACCCAGGGCACCTCGCAGAGCGTAGGTGACCTGTTGGGGGAACCGCGAGGGATCCAGACGCAGAGTGGCGCCGGCCCAGGCTGGCTTCATAACCGTGTTCGTCATCTTCATGCTACCCTTGTTTTACCCGAGAGCGCGTCATGTGCTCGTCTGTTCGGGACTTTTCGTCCTCTGTGGGGTGAACATAGCCAGCCGCTGTTGGAGACAGCTTAAAAGATGCGGTAAAGAAAACCTTGCGCGGTCAAATGGTTAGTTTTGTCGTACCGGTCACGGTTTCGAAAAAGTGAAAGTCGTGGCCGAACTGTTCCATGCCGGAACGGACAGGCCGATAACAGTCACTTCGGTCGGCAAGGGCCACCAAATGAACCTGCGGCTTCTTCACGATTCCATAAAGCTTGAGGCAAGGATTTTGCGCCATACTGTGATTCGCGCGCGATCTGTTCTGCATGGGAATCCCGATGGTCTCGACCTATCTGAGTTACAATCTCGTCAATCGAGACATAAAGACGAGCCTTAACCGGACGGCGTCTGATCCGATCGTCACGCGCCAGACCGAGTATTTCAAGGAGAACATCTCCAAGGTCACGAACCTCGAAGAGTTCCTCGACGACTACCAGCTCTATTCCTATGCAATGAAGGCCCATGGTCTCGAAGAGATGACCTATGCGAAGGCCTTCATGAAGAAGGTGCTGGAAAGTGACCTCTCCGACGAGAACAGCTTTGCCAACAAGCTCGCCGACGAGCGCTATCGCAACTTCGCCGCCTCCTTCCAGTTTTCTGCCGCGCAGACCGATCTGCAGACCGATGCACAGCAGAACGAAATGCTGGAAAAATACGAAGCGGTCCTTTCCAGCGAAGGCGATACGCTGAAGACCGAGGCTTTTTACTATGAGACGGTGATCGATAAGGTCACCAACGTCTCGGGGCTCGTCAACAACAGCCGCCTGATGAACTTCGTCCTCGACGCCTACGGCATCGACGGCACCTACCTGACCAAGGATCACCTCACCAAGGTTCTCACCAGCGACACCTCCGACCCCAACAGCTACGTCAACCAGCTGGTGGCGAACGGTTCGGCGAATGCGGCGAACCTCCTGAAGCTTGCCCAGGCCTTCGACTTCAACACCGACGGCACGCTGTCCGGTGCGACCGCCCAGACGTCGGCGCAGAAAGAGGCAACGGTCTCGCTCTATGTCGAGGAAGAGCAGACCTATGTCACCGACTACTACCGCCAGCGTGAGCGCGCCTATTTCGAACAGAAGATGGGGACGATCACCAGCGTCGACGAGCTGACCTCGGACGAGCGCCTGTTCAACTACGTCAAGACCGCCTTCCAGCTCGGCTCCATGGGTGCTTCCACCTTCAAGCTGATCGTCACCAGCGATACCTCGGATCCGTCGAGCTATGCGGCGACCAATGGCGGTGACAAATGGGTCGCGCTGGCCGGGCGGTTTAACTTCGCCAGCGACGGTTCCGTCGATGCCGGCATGAGCGCCCAGGGCTCAACCCAGCTCACGGCCACCCATTCCGGTTTTGCCACCTATTATGATGACGCCGACGAAGAGCGGAAGACGGCGCTCATCGACCTCTTCAAGACCAAGGTGGCGGATGTCGAGAATGTCGACGATTTGCTCGCTGATACCACCATGCGCCTGGTCCTGCAGCGCACCTTCGGCTTTGAGGCCGACGAATTCTCCACGCGAGAGCTGAAGCGCGCGCTGACCAGTGATTTCACCGATCCGAACAGCTATGCCAACAAGTCCAAGGACACCCGCCTGATCGAAATGTCGAAGCTCTTCAACTTCGACAGCGAGGGCAATGCCGGTGTTCCGCTTGCCCCGCACAACACGCTGACCGCAACGATGATCGCCAAGCAGTTCGTCATCAACGAAGTGCGCTTCCTCAAGGATCCCGAGCGGACAGAAGTCCGGGAGGCCGCGACCAAGAAGGCGGAAGTCTATCAGGAAAAGATCCAGTCGATCGACACCGTCAAGGACTTGCTGGCCGATCGCGAGATCCTCGACGTGGTCATCGGTGCCTATGGCCTCGACCCGAAGGATGTCACCGACGACTTCCTGAAGCGGGCCTTCGGCTCGGATCTCGCCGACCGCAAGAGCTTCGTCAACCAGCAGGCCGATGGCCGCTGGGCCGAACTCGTCGCCTCCTTCAACTTCGACGCAAAGGGCAATCTCACCCGCGAGACCATGGGCACGATCCAGCAGCGCGGCGAAACCATGGAAACGGTCAACAAGTATCTCCGTCAGACGCTGGAAGAAACCGAGGGCGCAAGCAACGAAGCGGTGCGTCTCGCGCTCTACTTCCAGCGCACGGCGCCGACCATCACGGATGCTTTCGGCTTGATCGCCGACGACGCGCTGATGGCCGTCTTCCGCACGACTTTCGGCTACTCGGACGAATTCTCGAACATGGATGTCGACCAGCAGGCGCGCATCATCGAGGAGAATATGGATCTTGCCGAGCTGCAGGATCCGGAGAAGCTTGAGCGCTTCCTGCAGCGCTACACCGCCATGTACGACACGGAAAACAGCGTCGCGAGCTCCTCTGCAGCGACCATTCTCAGTGGCGGGGGCGGCAGCATTTCCGCCGACCTACTCTTCAGCCTGGCGCAGCTCAAGGCCTGATCACGACCGCTCGACACGGCCCGCCGGCATCTTGTCGGCGGGTTTGTTTTTGGCTATCGAGATATCCGTTGAGATATATCGAGCTGGAGGCCGCCCGTGATCTGTGACCTGAAATCAGTCGCCATCGCCCTCGTCACGCTTGTTGCCGTGACTGTCGGCGGCACACAGTCGGGCCCCGCACGCGCCGAGGAACCGGTGACCGTCTTTGCAGCCGCCAGCCTCAAGGAAAGTGCCGAAAAGGTTGCCGCCGCCTGGAAGGCCGCCGGCGGTGCGGATGTCACCTTTTCGTTCGCTGGCAGCTCGGCGCTGGCCAAGCAGATCGAAGAGGGGGCGCCGGCGGACGTCTTCATTTCGGCGGATCTGAAGTGGATGGACCACCTCGACAAGGCGGGCAGCATCCGCTCCGACACGCGCTTCAACCTCCTCGGCAACCGAATCGTCCTGGTTGCGCCGAAGGATTCGACGCTGACCGCGACGATCGCCCCGGACTTCGCTCTTTCGGCGCTTCTTGGAAACGATCGTCTTGCCATGGCCAATGTCGATGCGGTCCCGGCCGGCACCTATGGCAAGGCGGCACTGGAAAGCCTCGGCGTCTGGGATGGCGTGAAGGACAAGGTTGCCCAGGCCGAGAATGTCCGAGCGGCCTTGCTGCTTGTGTCTCGCGGCGAGGCGCCGCTTGGCATCGTCTACGAGACGGATGCCAGGGTTGATCCCTCCGTGAAGATCCTCGACCGCTTCCCCGAGGCGAGCCACCCGGCGATCGTCTACCCGGCCGCTCGGACGACAGACAGCCAGAACCCCCGGGCCGTCGAGTTCCTCGCTTACTTGCAGGGTGCGGATGCCCATGCCATCTTCACCGCCGCCGGCTTTACCGTGCTGGCCAAGACCAACTGAACCAGCCCCAACTTGCATCCGGGATGCCCCTCTTGACCCTGACGGCCGAAGAATGGACCGCGATGCTCTTGAGCCTGAAGGTCGCGGCCGTTGCCGTCGCCTTCTCGCTGCCGCTGGGACTTCTGGTCGCCTGGCTTCTCTCGCGCAAGGAGTTCTGGGGCAAGTCGCTTCTGAACGGCCTCGTGCATCTGCCGCTGATCCTGCCGCCCGTCGTCACCGGCTACCTGCTGCTGATCACCTTCGGCAGGCGGGGCACGGTGGGCGCCTTCCTGGACGAGACTTTCGGCCTCGTCTTCTCCTTCCGCTGGACGGGTGCCGCGCTTGCCGCGGCCGTCATGGGCTTTCCCCTGCTTGTCCGCTCCATCCGCCTGTCGCTCGATGCCGTGGATCGAAAGCTGGAGGCGGCCGCGGCCACACTCGGCGCCCCACCGCCTTACGTCTTCTTCACCGTCACCCTGCCGCTCATCCTGCCCGGCATTGCCGCAGGCGCTATCCTTGCCTTCGCCAAGTCGATGGGCGAATTCGGGGCGACGATCACCTTCGTCTCCAACATTCCCGGAGAAACCCAGACGCTCGCCTCGGCGATCTACACCTATACCCAGGTACCCGGCGGCGATGTTGCAGCGATGCGCCTCACGGTGATCTCCATCGTCCTGTCGCTCGGCGCCCTGATCGCCTCCGAATTCCTGTCCCGGCGGATTGCCGCCCGCGTGGGAGCCGCCTGATGCTGGAACTCGCCATCCGCCATCGTCAGGGTGACTTCACGCTTGCAGCCGATCTGACACTTGGCGACGGGCTGACAGCGCTCTTCGGCGCCTCGGGCTCCGGCAAGACGACGCTGATCAACGCTGTCGCCGGCCTGATCCGGCCTGAGGAAGGGCGCATTGCCTTCGATGGCGAGACCTGGAGCGACGCCTCGACCTTCCTGCCGCCGCATCGCCGCCGCATTGGTTACGTCTTTCAGGAAGGCCGCCTCTTTCCGCACCTGACGGTGTTGCAGAACCTGCGTTATGGCGAACGCCTGCTGCCACGCAGCGAGCGTCGGGAAAGTCTCGACCGTATCACCACGCTGCTGGGCATCACCGATCTACTCGCCCGACGGCCCTCCCACCTTTCCGGTGGAGAAAAGCAGCGTGTCGCGTTCGGCAGAGCCTTGATGGCAAGCCCGAAGCTACTCTTGATGGACGAGCCGCTCTCGGCTCTCGACGCTGCGCTGAAGGCGCAGATCCTGCCCTATATCGAGCGCATCCGCGACGACTTCGGCGTGCCGATCCTGTATGTCAGCCATTCCGTCGAGGAGGTCGCGCGCCTCGCCAATGCGGTGGTCACCTTCGACCATGGGAAAGCCCGCGCCGTCGGTCGCCCCGACGAAGCGCTTGCGACCGTCGCCCGCGCATCCGGCGACCTCCCAGCAGGCAACTTCATCGAAGCCGAGATCATGGCCCACCACGAGGCAGACGGCCTGACGGAAGCCCTGTCTCCTGCTGGCCCGATTTTGCTGCGGCAGACCTCGCTGCCAACAGGCACCCGCGTCCGCGTTTTCGTGCCCGTCTCCGATATCGTTGTTGCGACGCAGCCGGCTGAGGGCTTGTCCGCGCTCAATCGCTTGTCCGGTCAAGTCGTCGAGATCGGGGAGGGCACGGGCGCCAGCGCGACCGTCACCGTCGACTGCCAGGGCCAGACGCTTGTCGCCGAAGTCACTTGGCGGTCGCTGCGCCAGTTGGCGCTGTCCCCCGGCAAACCGGTGCACCTGCTCTTCAAGACGGTGTCGATCGCTTCGGAAGGTCTGTTTCGCCAGGCCAGAGGCTGAGCCGTCAGCCTTCGTCGTCGGCCTTCCGCCCTTCAGCAACGAAGTCCACAGCCTGCATGCTCTGAAGCCAGTTGAGATCCGCCGAGAGCGCCTTGCGGCTTTCCGCATCCATCCGCCGGCAGGCTTTGAGCAGCGTCTCGCCGAACGGCGTCAGTCCCGCCCCACCGCCGCTTTTTCCCCCGTGACGGGTGAAGATCGACGGCTCGCTGAACATCCGGTTGATTTCGTCGGCCAAAAGCCAGGCACGCCGATAGGACATGCCCATCGCTGCCCCCGCTGCCCGGATCGAGCCATGCGCCTCGATCAGTTCCAGTAACTTGGCCTTGCCCGGCCCGAGCCGCGCACCATTGTCCAAATCGATCCGGAGCGAGAGGCGAGGGGCGCCGGTCATGGGATCAGCCGATCACCTTGCCGGGGTTCATGATTCCGGCAGGATCGAAGGCCTGCTTGATGCGCCGCATCAGCTCGGTCTCGATTGCAGGACGGCTTGCGGCCAGTTCGTCGCGCTTCAGCTGGCCGACGCCATGTTCGGCCGAAATCGAGCCCGTCTGCTTGTGAACGACCGCATGAACGACGGCGTTGACCTCGCGCCAACGGGCGATGAACGCTGCCTTGTCGGCACCCACAGGCTGGCTGATATTGTAATGGATATTGCCGTCGCCGAGATGACCGAAGGCGCAGATCCGGGCATCCGGCATCAGCGCGTGCACGGCAGCGTCTGCCTCCTCCAGAAAGGCCGGGATGCGCGAGACGGGCACCGACACGTCGTGCTTGATCGACCCGCCCTCGGGTTTCTGGGCATCTGACATGCTCTCGCGCAGGTGCCAGAAGGCATCCTGCTGGGCGAGCGAGGCAGCGATGGCCGCATCCGAAACGAGCCCGGCCTCGAAGGCCTCCGCCAGCAGCTCCTGCATCATCGTTTCGGCCGTCTCGGCCGAATCCGAGGTCGAGATATCGACCAGCGCATACCAGGGATGGATCGAGGCGAGCGGATCACGCACGCCTGGGATATGTTTGGTCGTAAACTCGATGCCGATCCGCGGCATGAGCTCGAAACCGGTGAGCGCCGAGCCGCAGAGCTGCGAGGCCTTTTCGAACAGCTGAAGCGCGGCTGCCGGCGAGGCAAGCCCGACATAGGCGACCTGCTTGCCGCGCGGACGCGGTACCATCTTCAGCACCGCGCCGGTGATCACACCAAGCGTTCCCTCCGCGCCGATGAACAGGTCGCGCAGGTCATAACCGCTGTTGTCCTTCTTCAGTCGCCTCAAGCCATCCCAGATTTCACCGGTCGGGAGCACCACTTCCAGGCCGAGGCAGAGCTGGCGCATATTGCCATAGGCGAGCACGGCGGTGCCGCCGGCATTGGTTGCGAGATTGCCGCCGATCCGGCAGGAGCCTTCCGAGCCGAGTGACAGCGGGAAGAGCCGGTCATGTGCCTCCGCCGCCTTCTGCACGTCGGCGAGGATGGCCCCGCCATCGGCAACGATCACGTCGGCGACGGGATCGACTTCCCGGATTTTGTTCATGCGTTCCATCGACAGGAGAACGTCATGACCGTCTTCGCGCGGCACCTGCCCGCCGACAAGCCCGGTACGACCGCTGACCGGCACGATCGCTGTTCCGGTCTCGGACGCGAGCTTCAGGATGGCAGAGACCTCCGCCGTCGAACCCGGCTTCAGCACCAGCGGCGAGGCACCATGATAGAGGCCGCGGTTTTCGGTCAGATAGGGCTTGATGTCCTCGGGCATGGTCAGGGCGTTGGCATCGCCGACGATGTCGATGAAAGCGCGCAGACGTTCGGCAAGGCTCATGGTCACGGTCATCTTGGTCATTCCTCCGTGCCTCGCGGCGCTGCCGCCCGCATCAGCCGGTCGTTGATTGCTTCCCCCAGACCCTCTTCAGGAATGGGTGCCACCGCAATGCCCGTCGCCCCGCTTGCATCCGCACGCTTCAGGAAATCGAAGAGGTTGCTGGCAGCTTCCGTCAGATCGCCGCTCGGGCTGAGGTTCAGCAGAACCCTCGCGCTCGATGCCCCGGATATGTCGCCCGATCCGAAGGCGATCAAGGCTTCTACACTGGATACCTCTGTCGCATTCAGTCGCACGGAGGCGTTCGGCGCGTAGTGCGAAGCCAGCATGCCGGGGGCCTCGATCGCGGCCGTTCCGGCAGCCTTGGGGCGGAGAACGCGCTTGCCCGTCAAAGTCTCGATTGCCTCGGCATCGATGCCGCCGGGTCGCAACAGGCGGATTTCACCATCTTCGACCTTCACGATCGTCGATTCCACGCCGACGGGGCAGGGGCCGCCATCGATGATAACGTCGATCTTCTGGCCAAGGTCGGCATCCACATGCTGCGCCGTCGTCGGACTGATCCGCCCGGACGAGTTTGCGCTCGGTGCGGCCAGCGGCCGCCCGAGGCTGCGAATGAGCTCTGCCGTAAAGCCAACAGGCACGCGGATCCCGACCGTATCAAGCCCGGCCGTCGCCAGCGGATGAATGCCGGAATTTTCCTTGAGCGGCAGAACGAGCGTTAGTGGTCCCGGCCAGAACGCCTCGGCCAGCTTTCGCGAGATCGGGTCGAAGACAGCGTAGCGCTCGGCCATCGCAAGATCCGCCATGTGGCAGATGAGCGGGTTGAACCGCGGACGGCCCTTCGTCTCGTAAATCGAGGTGATGGCGGCGGGATGGGTCGCGTCGGCAGCGAGCCCGTAGACGGTTTCGGTCGGGATCGCCACAGGCCGGTGGCGCAGCAGAATCTCGGTCGAAGCCGCGATGGCCTCCGCTTTGTCCGTATCCGTTGCGATCGGGATGATCCGCGCCATGGTCTCCGTGCCTTCCACTGCAATCGCCCGTCCATATCTCGAGCGGAACGAGGCGGCAAACCTCTTTTCAACGCGAGAGACCACAGGTTCCACCCTATTTTTTAATGGGGAACGCGGACCGCTCAAATTTTAAGTATCGATGTAACCGAAAGAAAGAGAACTTTGCCTATGGTCTTCTGCAAGAGCTGGAAATGCCTCATATCGGGAAGTCCTTAGATGCAGCAAGTCAAGAATCCTGCCGCAAGCATAGCGCTCCGCGTCGCGACCGCGATGCACCAGATGGGCATTGACGGTCTGCCGCGCAATTACGAGCTGGTCTACGAGGCTTATTCCGGCAGCAATCCGGAGCTGGTCCGCGAGTTCATCGCCCTTGGCAAGATCAAGACGCAGGAAGCCCTCGACGAGCTCGGCCGCAAGTATCTGCCGCATCATCATGAAGACGGATTGCTGAGCCGCCAGAATGGCCAGGTTCGCGCCGAGATGAGCAACTTCATCAGCCTGCTCAATGAAGAGAAGATCTCGCTGACCGACTACGGCCGTGTCATCGGCCATGCCTCGAAGACCATCCTGACGGAGGCCGATCTCGAAGGCACGCCGCTTGGCCAGTCGATCAAGATGCTGAAGGCTGCAACCGAAAGACGGGCGCACCAGAACAGCAATGTCGTGCGCGCCGTCGTCGACAAGACCGCAGCGCTTGCCGACCTGCAGCGTGAGGCAGAGGAAGCCGAAGCCGCAAAGTTCGTCGATCCGGTCACCCGTCTGGCCAGCCGCCGCGCCTTCAACAAGGCAATCGCCAAGATCTATGTGAACCCGGAAATGCCGGTGCTTTGTGGTGTCGCCATCGGCGAGATCGACGACTACGCCCGTATCCAGGAGCAGATGGGCCCGGCCGTCGCTGAACGCTTCCTGATGCAGGTCGCGAAGGTGCTCGAAGCCGTTTCCGGCGGTGGCGATCTTGCCTGCCGCTTCGATGCAGGCCGCTTTGGCCTTCTGCTCTACACGTCGGACCAGGAAGAGATCAGCCGCGTGGTCGATCTCGTCCGCGCCAAATTGAAGGCAACCAACTTCGTTGGCTCTTCTACCGGCGCCCGTATGGGCCAGCTCGCGATGTCTTTTGGCATCTGCTTCTCAGAGCAGGCCCCGAACGCCTTCGACTTTACCAACTATGCCGAGAAGGCGCTCGCCACCTCAAAGGCAGCCGGCGGCGACACCGTGACGATCTACGGTGCGAACGATTATGTCTCGAAGGATTGGCTGCTCTACAAGAAGAAGCCGGTCGGCGGGTTCGGCGCTTAAGCGCCGACGCCCTTTCTCAGAGTTTTGCGATGATCTTCCTGAGCTCGGCGTCTCGTGCGCCGAGCATCAGCACGTTTCGCAGTGCCTCTTTCGGATCGATTGTCTGGAAGAGCAGTCCGTTGTCGCGGATCGAGCGGTCGATGGTCATCGACTTCGCCTCTGCCTCCGGCTTGATCGCAACGGCGAAATACATCCGTCCATAGCTCTGCTTGATCTGCTCGAAGAACACTTCTTGTCCACCGAGCTCGGCAAAGAAGTTGGCGATGTAGAAGGCCCATTTCACATCGGCATATTGCGCGAAATTGGTCCGCGCTGCTGTCACGTGACAATAGCCCAGATGCGGACTGTCGTTCAGCGTGCGGTGAAAGATGATCTTGGGAAACTTGATCGACCGGTGAAACCCGTTGATCCTGTCATGGGTCGTCTCGGCGGCCCGCTCCAGCCGGCGCCCGGTGCGCGCAGCCACTTCCTCATAGGTGAGGTAACGGCGTTCGTCCGGCAACCAGTCCTCGCGGTTGCGCGAGATCCGACCGGTTCTCAGGAACTCGGAATGGACGGCCTTTGATGAGGGCGGCGCCTTCGCTTCCGCTTTGGGAGCCGCGTAGTATCTCAGTTTCTGCATCTTGACGCTCTGACGGTACCCGGACTGATTGCTTGAGCTTAGCGCAGCATGGTTAATCATGATTTGATGATATTCTGCACCAGCGACATTTCGCGAGGCTTGCGGCAGCGCAATTCAAAGCAAATGATTCCGCTCGCTCGTTTGCGCCATGTTTTTGCGCGCGACATCTTGGGCTTTGCTGCAGATATCGGAAAACAATGGGAAATTCGCATGTGCCGCGTTTCACGGTGTCGCTTGTGCGATGTCGCAAACGATTTCGACCGTGTCGTTCCGCAGTGCAGCGCGGATCTGCGCCCTGTGATTAGATGAAATCCAAGCTCGAGGTGCCGCTCCTCTAGGGAGGGCGGGAAATCGGGAAGCCGGTCAAAATCCGGCGCTGCCCCCGCAACGGTGGTGGAGAATGCGTATCGGCAAAAAGCCACTGGGGGCGACCCTGGGAAGGCGCCGGCGCGGTCCGCAAATGGACCACTCCTGAGCCCGGAAACCAGCCTTGGCAGACGGACATTTGAGGTTGCGGCGGGCGACCGGAGATAGCCATGCACACCCGCTCCCGGGGTGTCCTTCGGCTGCGCTCTTCTCTCGCCCGGATTTGGAAGAACGAGGACGAGATGGATCTGCACAACACAGTTTTGCGTCAGCTGAAGAACCGCCGCGATGGCTTCTCCCTGGAGCAGCCCTTTTATATCGACCAGGACTATTTCAAGCTCGATATGGAAATGATCTGGTATCGCGACTGGCTGTTCATCGGCCATGACTGCGAGATCCCGCGTGCCGGCAACTATTTCACCGTTCAGGTCGGCGATTATCCCGTCGTCATCGTGCGCGGCAAGGATCAGGTCATCCGCGCCTTCCACAACACCTGTCGCCATCGCGGCCATCGTGTCTGCACCCAGGACAAGGGCGCGTCGGCAAAGCTCGTCTGCCCTTATCACCAGTGGACCTACGATCTCGATGGTTCGCTCGTTTTTGCCCGCCAGATGGGCGAGAACTTCGATAAGGCCGACTTTGGCCTGAAGACCGTCCATTGCGAAAGCGTCGGCGGCTACATCTTCGTCTGCCTCGCCAACGAAGCCCCCGATTTCGCGCCGATGCGCGCTTCCATCGAGCCTTATCTTGCGCCGCACCGCCTCTGGGAAGCCAAGGTCGCGCACAAGAACACCATCATCGAGAAGGGCAACTGGAAGCTCGTCTGGGAAAACAACCGCGAATGCTACCACTGCGCCGGCAACCATCCGGAGCTCTGCCGCACCTACCCCGAAGCGCCGACCGCAACCGGCGTACAGGGCGCAGGCGACGACCCGTTCATTGCCGAACACTGGGCCCGCTGCGAGGCCGCAGGCCTGCCGTCCGAGTTCAAGATGGACCCGACCGGCCAGTTCCGCACCGCCCGCATGCCGCTGATCCAGGATGCCGAGAGCTACACCATGTCTGGCAAGCGCGCCGTCAGGAAGCCGCTCTCCGCTGAGGTTCCGATCAGCCATATCGGCACAATGCTGCTGTTCCACTATCCGACGACCTGGAACCACATCCTCGGCGACCACGCGATCTCCTTCCGTGTTCTGCCGCTTTCCGCCGAAGAGACTGCCGTTACCACCACCTGGCTGGTCAACAAGGATGCCGTCGAAGGCGTCGATTACGACCTCGAAGAGCTGACCCATGTCTGGAACATGACCAACGATCAGGATCGCTCGATCGTCGAGGAAAACGCCTTCGGCATCCGCTCTCCGGCCTATGAGCCCGGTCCCTATTCCGTCGATCACGAAGGTGGCGTCATGCAGTTCGTCGAGTGGTATTCCAACTTCATGGTGAGCCGCCTGCAGGGCGACAAGGCTCGCCTCTCTGCGGTGGCGTGATCATGAACATCGCCGTCACCCAGTATCGCCATGTCGACGAGATGCGCCCCTGGTCCGACCGGGAGCATCTCCTGGAGTGCGTCGCCGTCACGCCGGAAGCCGCCGACGTGATGACCTTCACCTTCAAGCCGAACAAGCCCGGGCTCTGGTTCCGCTACATGCCGGGCCAGTTCGTGACGCTCGAGATCCCCGTCGGGCCTGAGCCTGTCATGCGCACCTATACCCTCTCATCGAGCCCCTCGCGGCCCTACACGGTCGCCGTTACGGTC
>JAIXSF010000050.1 GCA_027484835.1 Rhizobiaceae bacterium
GAGCATTTCGGCTTCGAGAGCGGAATGATCTTCCGGTTCGAACTCGCGCGGCTCCTTGGCAGCCACTTCAGCGAGCTTGATGATCGCGTCGATGACCGGCTGGAAGCCCTTGTGGCCGAACATGACGGCGCCGAGCATGATGTCTTCGTTCAGTTCCTTGGCTTCCGACTCGACCATCAGGACAGCGTCCTGCGTGCCGGCGACGACCAGGTCGAGAACCGATTCGTCCATCTCGTCGAGATGCGGGTTCAGAACGTATTCGCCGTTGATGTAGCCGACGCGCGCGCCGCCGACCGGGCCCATGAAGGGCACGCCGGAGAGCGTGAGAGCGGCGGAAGCGGCAACCATCGACAGGACGTCCGGATCGTTTTCAAGGTCGTGCTGGACGACGGTGACGACGACCTGGGTGTCGTTCTTATAACCTTCCGGGAAGAGCGGGCGGATCGGACGGTCGATCAGGCGGGAAACCAGGGTTTCCTTTTCCGACGGACGGCCTTCGCGCTTGAAGTAGCCACCCGGGATCTTGCCGGCGGCGTAGGTCTTTTCCTGGTAGTTTACGGTGAGCGGGAAGAAGTCCTGGCCTGGCTTCGGCGCCTTGGCCGAAACGACGGTGGCGAGAACGACGGTTTCACCATAGGTGGCGAGAACGGCGCCGTCGGCCTGGCGGGCGATCTTGCCCGTTTCCAGCTTCAGCGGGCGGCCTGCCCACTCGATTTCAACGCTGTGAACATCAAACATATCTTGTCCTTCATATGCGGACCGGCGTCCTGCCGGAAGGGCAGGGGCGGTCGGTCTGCAATGTGCTGACGCAATCACGGGCAAGACAGTGGGAGGCTTCGGAAACGGCCTGGGCCGGCAAATGCATCCCCTAGGATGCGGAAGCGTCCAACAATCCTGCCCCATGACAGGTCATCGGTTGTCGTCGACAGATCCGGCCCATCCGGTCTGTCGTTCGTTCCGGGCGATCGTCGCGCGGAACCGGTCGCGGGTCGTCTGGCCTGACCCGGAAAGGCAACCGGCGGATCTTCGTGATCGAAGACCCGCCGGGAACTGATTAGCGGCGGATGCCGAGGCTGGTGATCAGCTTCGTGTAACGGCCTTCGTCCTTCTTCTTGAGATAATCAAGAAGCGAACGGCGGCTCGAAACCATGGTCAGAAGGCCACGACGCGAGTGGTTGTCCTTCTTGTGACCCTTGAAGTGTTCGGTCAGGTTGTTGATCCGCTCGGTCAGGATCGCAACCTGGACTTCCGGAGAACCGGTGTCGCCTTCGACGGTTGCGTATTCCTTGATGAGGGCGGCCTTGCGCTCTGCAGTGATCGACATCGGGAATCCTTTCTGGATAACTGGAAACAAAAGACGCCAAACGCCGGGATGTCGTCCAGCATTGGCCGTGAATGCAGACACCCGAAGGTGTCAGCTGCCGCCGCCTATACTCCATTCCCTGATGAAAGGAAAGAGCAGGCGGCGGGATGGGTTCAGGCGAAGACCCGGCGCGGATGGAACTCCCCGCCGGCGATCTCGCCGATCGCGATCAGCTTGCCGCCGGCAAGCGCCACGGCTTCCGGTTCGGCAACCGGTGCATCGCGTCCGCGCAGGATGATGGGATTGCCCATTCTCAAGCGATGCGCCTGATCATCGGTAATCCGCAGCTGCGGCAGGGTGGACAGGGCCTCGGCGGTGTCCATCAGGAACGCGTCGAGTGCGGCAAGCCGTTCATCGCGGTCTTCGATTGCCTCAAGCGCCACGAGCTCTGAAAGCGGCACCATCATGTCCTCTGCAAACGGCGCAACAAAGGTGCGGCGCAGCGAAGAGATGTGGCCGTAGCAGCCGAGATCGCGGCCGAAGTCGCGGGCCAGCGAACGCACATAGGTTCCCTTACCGCATTCGACTTCGAAATGCGCCTTGTCGCCCTCGCAGTTGAGAAGCGTCAGGCGATGGACCTCGACTTCGCGCGAGGGGATCTCGACCGTCTCGCCATCACGCGCCAGGTCATAGGCGCGCTCGCCGGCGATCTTGATCGCGGAGAACTGCGGCGGGATCTGGTTGATGGTCCCCGTGTAAGCAGGCAGCAGGGCGCGGATGTCTTCCTCCGCCGGACGCTTGTCCGAACTCTGCGTGACGTCCCCTTCGAGATCGTCCGTCGAGCGCTCTTCGCCCCAGGTCACGGTAAATTCGTAGATCTTGCGTCCGTCCATGACGTAAGGGACGGTCTTGGTCGCGTCGCCAAGCGCGATCGGCAGCATGCCGGATGCAAGCGGGTCGAGCGTGCCGGCGTGGCCGGCCTTCTGGGCATTGAACAGCCACTTGATCTTGCCGACAGCCTCGGTCGAGCCGAAATCCACCGGCTTGTCGAGGATGAGCCAACCCGAAATCGGGCGACCCTTGGGCTTTCTCGGTTTGGACATGGAAGCCTTTTCTCAGTCTTGATCTTCGTCGGAGCCGAGGTCGCGCTGGACCTCCGGCGAACGCAGCAGCGCATCGATCTTCTGGTAATTGTCGAAGCTGGTGTCGTCGCGGAAACGGACTTCCGGCATGTATTTCAGCTGCCGAAGCTGGTTGCCCAGCCGACCGCGAATGTATTTGGCGTGTTTGTTGAGGGCCGCAATGACAGTGTCGTGGTCCTTGACGCCGAGCGGCGTCACATAGGCCGTCGCCATCTTGAGATCCGGCGACATGCGGACTTCGGAGATGGAGATGACGGTCTTTTCAATCACGTCGTCACGGACTTCGCCGCGCTGCAGAACCTGGGTGATGGCGGCACGCACCTGCTCGCCGACGCGCAGCATGCGCTGCGAAGGTGCCGATGAGGTTGGTTTTGTCATGGTTCAAAAGCCTTTCGCATGACATCGATGGGCGCTTGCCGGTTGCGTCATGCCGTAATTGTGGTTCATCCGGTCGAAGCCGGAAGTCATGATCCCATAAACAGCGAGCGCCGGAAGATCCGGCGCCCGATAGGATCGTTGTTCGAAACGCCTGAGATCAGAGCGTACGCGTGATGTGTTCGACGCGGAAGCACTCGATCGTGTCGCCGGCGCGGATGTCTTCGTAGTTTTCGAAGGCCATACCGCATTCCTGACCCATCGGCACGTCCGAGACTTCGTCCTTGAAGCGCTTGAGCGTCTTGAGCTTGCCTTCGTGGATGACGACGTTGTCGCGCACCAGTCGGACACCTGCACCACGTTCGACCTTGCCTTCGATGACGCGGCAACCTGCGACCTTGCCGACCTTCGTGATGTTGAACACCTCGAGGATCTCGGCATTGCCAAGGAAGGTTTCGCGACGCTCCGGCGAGAGCAGGCCCGACATCGCTGCCTTCACGTCATCCACCAGATCGTAGATGATGTTGTAGTAGCGGATTTCGATGCCGGCACGCTCGGAAGCGGTACGAGCCTGCGCGTTGGCGCGGACGTTGAAGCCGATGATCGCGGCGTTGGAGGCCTCGGCGAGCGAGATATCCGATTCCGTGATCGCGCCGGCGCCCGAATGGACGATCCGGGCCCGAACTTCGTCGGTGCCGAGCTTGTCGAGAGCAGCCACGATCGCTTCGACGGAACCCTGCACGTCGGCCTTGATGACCAGCGGGAATTCCTTGAAGCCGGTATCCTGCAGCTTGCTCATCATCTGTTCAAGCGAACCGCGCTGACCCGACTGGCGGGCAGCGGCCTTGTCGCGGGCCAGACGCTGACGATACTCGGAGATCTCGCGAGCACGGCTTTCGTTTTCGACGACGGCGAACTTGTCACCGGCAGCAGGAGTACCCGACAGGCCGAGGATCTCGACCGGCATGGCAGGGCCCGCTTCCTTGACGTGATCGCCCTTGTCGTTGACCAGAGCACGCACACGGCCCCACTGATCGCCGGCCACGATGATCTGGCCAGGCTTCAGCGTACCCTTCTGGACGAGCACGGTCGCAACCGCACCACGACCACGGTCGAGCTGGGCTTCGATCACGGTACCTTCGGCGGTGCGGGTCGGGTCGGCCTTCAGGTCGAGGATTTCGGCCTGCA
>JAIXSF010000210.1 GCA_027484835.1 Rhizobiaceae bacterium
AGCGCAATGGCCTGGCTCGGACCCCAGGTGCCGGACGTATAGCCTTGAGCCTTCTGGCCGATTTCTTCCCAGGCTTTCAGGATCGGATCGCACCAGTTCCACGCTGCCTCGACTTCGTCGCGGCGCATGAACAGCGTCTGGTTCGAGCGGATGACGTCCATGAGCAGGCGCTCGTAGGCATCCGGGTTGCGCACGTCGAAGGCTTGGGCAAAGCTCATGTCGAGCGAGACGTGGCGCAGGCGCATGCCGCCCGGGCCTGGGTCCTTGATCATCAGCCACTGCTTGACGCCTTCGTCCGGCTGCAGGCGGATGACGAGCTTGTTGGCTTCGATACGACCAGCGGCATCGCCGAAGATCGAATGCGGGATCGGCTTGAACGCGATGACGATTTCCGACATGCGGGTCGCAAGACGCTTGCCCGTGCGCAGGTAAAAGGGAACGCCGGCCCAGCGCCAGTTGTTGATTTCGGCCTTGATCGCGACGAAGGTTTCCGTGTCCGAGCTCGCTCCGAGTTCTTCCTGATAGCCGTTGACCGCGCCGCCGGCCGACGCACCGGCGCGATACTGACCGCGCACCGTGAGCTTCTCGACATTGGCTTCACTGATCGGCTTCAGCGAACGGAGAACCTTCAGCTTCTCGTCGCGCACGCCTTCGGCATCCATCGAGAACGGTGCCTCCATCGCCACAAGGCAGAGCAGCTGCAGAATATGGTTCTGCACCATGTCACGCAGAGCGCCAGCCTTGTCGTAATAGGTCACGCGGCCTTCGAGGCCGACGGATTCGGCGACCGTGATCTGCACATGGTCGATATGGGCGGAGTTCCACAACGGTTCATAGAGCGCATTCGCGAAACGCAGCGCCATCAGGTTCTGCACCGTCTCCTTTCCGAGATAGTGGTCGATGCGGAAGATCTGCTCTTCCTTGAACACCTTGCCGATCGTGTCGTTCAGGATCTGGGCGGAGGCAAGGTCACGACCGATCGGCTTTTCGACGACGATACGGGTGGACTTGGTGATCAGCTTGTGGTCGCGGATCTTGTCGGCGATATCGCCGAAGATCGAAGGCGAGACGGCGAGATAGAAGGCGCGAACGATGTCCTTGCCCTGATCAAGCAGTTTCTTCAGATCTTCCCAGCCCTGATCCGACTTTGCGTCGACAGAGACATAGTAGATGCGCTCGAGGAACTTCGCGACTTCTGCCTCTTCCAGCTCTTCTGCCTTCAGATGTTCATGCAGGGCGTCGAGCGTGAACTTGCGATATTCCTCATGCGTCATCGCCGTTCGGGAGGCGCCGATGATGCGGGTCGGTTCGGTCAGCTGACCGGCAAGCTGGCGGTGAAACAAGGCCGGCAGCAACTTGCGCTCTGCAAGGTCACCGGTGCCGCCGAAGACGACGTAGTCAAAGGGTTCAACGGGGATGATCTGGCTGCTCATGCGCATCTCTCGTTCGGCAAATTCAATGGATTGCTTCTAATCTAATCGATTTAAAAAAGCCACCCCGATGGGGCGGATTTTGTCGTCCGGTGTCGCGAGAAGGATGAACAAAGCGTGTTCTGCGACAATGAAACTCACCCTCTGCCACCGCGCGAGCGTGGGCGGCAGAGGATATCTGAAGGCTCAGAATCGGTCGCGAAGGGCATACCAGGTCAGAGCCAGAAACAGCAACGGCTTGCGCAGGCTCGCCCCACCGGGGAAGGGTGGAATTTTCAGGTCTTTCAGGAGATCCAGTTCCCGCGCATTGCCCGCCACCGTATCGGCATACATCTTGCCGCAATAGTTGGAGAGCATGACCCCGTGTCCGGAATAGCCGGCAAGTGAGGTGACGCCGGGCAGCACGTCCCGGGCAAACGGCTTGCGCGGGAGCGTGATGCCGACCGAACCACCCCAGCCATGGGTAATCTCGATATCCTTGAGGTCGGGATAGATCTCGGTGATCTGCCGCCGGATATGCGTGGAGATGTCGCGCGGACTGTCGGCCGTGTAGGCTTCGCGTCCGCCAAACAGCAAGCGCCCATCGCGGCTCTTGCGGAAATAGCGCACGACAAAGCGGCTGTCGGCGACGGCCTCCGAGCCCTTGAGCACCTGCGGAAACCGGTCGAGCGGAGCCGTGGCGCCGATAAACGAGCGGATGGGCATCACATGGGCGGCCGTGACCGGCTCCAGGTTGCCAATATAGGCATTCGTCGCAATCAGCACTCGATCGGCGGTGATCGTGCCTTTCGGCGTGTCGATGAAAGTCTTGCCACCGGCCTGGCGGATCGCGCTTGCCGGCGTCATCTCGTGGATTTTGGCGCCCGCTGCCGCGGCGACCCTGGCGACGCCGACGAGCAGCTTCAGCGGGTGGATATGCCCGGTCCCGGTGTCGCGGACGCCATAATGGTAACGGGTCGAGCCGATGCGTTCGTGCGTCTCCTCGCGGTCCATGAAGGCGACATGCGGATAGCCGTAACGCACCGCCATGATTTCGGCTTCATGGCGATAGTCCGATTCCCAGCCCCGCTTGTGCGCGACATTCATCTGGCCGGGCATGTAATCGATATCGATGCCATGCTGCTCGGCGAAGTCGAGCAGGTAGTGCTTGGCATTCTCCGCAAGATCGAACAGTGCCTTCGATCGTTCGAAGCCAAGTTCGGCCTCCAGTTCCGTCGGAGACGCCCGCTGGCCCGTGCCGAGCTGGCCGCCATTCCGCCCGGAGGCACCGTCTCCGAAACGGCTGCCCTCGATGAGCACGACGGATACGCCGAGCCGGGCAAGATTGAAGGCGGCCTGCAGTCCGGTGAACCCGCCGCCGATGATGGCGACGTCAGTTGTGATAGAGCCGTCGAGGGCCGGATATTCCGGCCGCTCGCCAACGCTCGCCTGATACCAGGAGATCCCCGGTGCGATCGGGCTTTGCCATGCCATCAGGTCGCCTCCCTCACACGTTGAGCAGGAGGAATTCGCGTTCCCACGGGCTGATCACCTGCATGAAGGTCTCGAATTCGCCGCGCTTGACGCCGGCATAGAGGCCGATGAATTCGGGCCCAAACACGTCGTTGAAGTCGGTTTCACCTTCGAGCAGGGCAACCGCCTCTAGGAGACCGCGCGGCAGATCGACAGATCCTTCATTCGCCGAACCCTCGGCTGCTGCCGTAGGCTCGATCTCCTTGATGATCCCGAGATAGCCGCAGGCGAGAGAAGCCGCGAGTGCGAGGTAGGGATTGGCATCCGAGCTTGGCAGACGGTTTTCGACACGCCGAGCGGCAGCATCCGAAACCGGCACGCGGAAGGCCGTGGTGCGGTTGTCGTAACCCCAAGCATTGTTGACGGGGGCTGCCATGTCGGGCGTCAAGCGGCGGTAGGAGTTCACGTAAGGCGCCAGCATCACCAGCGAACTCGGCACGTATTTCTGCATGCCGCCGATGAAGTGGAAGAACTCGCGCGAGGCAGAGCCATCAGGATTGGAGAACACGTTCTTGCCGGTCTTGGCATCGACCACTGACTGGTGGATGTGCATGGCCGAACCCG
>JAIXSF010000207.1 GCA_027484835.1 Rhizobiaceae bacterium
GTGACGAAATCGCCCGAGCGCTTCGACATCTTTACCGGCTCGCCGTCGCGATAGAGCTTGACCCACTGGCAGAGCCGCACGGTCAGCTTCGACTTGCCTTCGGAGACGGCCCGGTTGACGGCTTCGAGCCGCTTCACGTAGCCGCCATGGTCGGCGCCGAGGACATAGATCATCTCGGAGAAGCCACGGTCGAACTTGTCCTTGAAGTAGGCCACGTCGGCAGCGAAATAGGTGTAGGAGCCGTCGGACTTCATCAGCGGTCGATCGATGTCGTCACCCACTTCGGTGGAGCGGAACAGCGTCTGCTCACGATCTTCCCAGTCTTCCGGCAGCTGGCCCTTCGGCGGCGGCAGCGTGCCGCGATAGACATGGCCCTTGAAGGTCAGGTCGTTGATTGCCGTGCGGATCTTCGCGGCATTGCCGGCATGGAGCGTTCGCTCGGAGAAGAAGATGTCGTGATGGACGTTCAAGGTCGCGAGATCGTCGCGGATCATCGCCATCATCGCGTCGATCGCCTTGGCCTTGACGATCTCGAGCATGTCCTCTTCCGGCATGGCCAGAAGCTTTGTGCCGTATTCATCGGCCAGCGCCTTGCCCACCGGAACGAGATAGTCGCCCGGATAAAGGCCGGCGGGGATCTCGCCGATATCCTCGCCGAGCGCTTCCCGGTAGCGCAGGAAGGCAGAGCGGGCCAGCACATCGATCTGCGCGCCGGCATCGTTGATATAGTATTCCTTGGTGACCTCGTAACCGGCAAAGCCGAGCAGGTTCGCCAGCGTGTCGCCAACGACGGCGCCACGGCAATGGCCGACATGCATCGGGCCGGTCGGATTGGCCGAGACATATTCGACATTGACCTTGTGGCCGGCGCCGACCGTCGAGCGGCCGAAATCCGTACCCTGCTGGATCATGGTCGCGAGCAGCCGCTGCCAATAGGCGACCGAAAGACGAATGTTGATGAAGCCCGGACCGGCGACGCCGACCTCGGCGATATCAGGATCCTGCTTCAGCTTCTCGCCGATCAGGTCGGCCAGCGCGCGCGGGTTCATGCCCATGCCCTTGGCAAGCACCATGGCGGCATTGGTCGCGGCATCGCCATGGCTTGCATCGCGTGGCGGTTCGACGACGATGCGGCTGAAGTCGAGGCTGTCGCGCTTCTCGCGCACCGCCTCGATCTCGTCGAGCGCTGCTTTGATCCGGGTTTCGAAATCGGCGAAAAGGTTCATGGCGTGTCCCTGCGCGCCGGGGCTTCGCACCGGCGTTTCCTTAAGAATTTCGTCGGGTGCCTATCGCAATTCGGGAGTCCGGTCAAACAGCTCGCGATGCGTACGCACCGCATAGGTGTCAGTCATGCCGGCGAGATAGTCGCCCACATGGCGGGCTTTCTGACCGTCATTCAGCCCCGATATATGGTTGACCCAGAAATGGCTCTTCATCAGCTTGGGGTCGGCCATATAGGCATTGAAGAGATCGGTGACGATCTCGGCGGCAGCTGCGCGGATGCGCATGATGTCGGGATGGCGGTAGATCCGGCTGAACAGCAGCTTCTTGATCGCCTTGTCCGTCTCGGCCATCTGGTCCGAGAACGTGGCGATCGTCATCGAGGCGGCTCTCACCTCCTCTACGCTCTGCGGCTCGACCTTCTTCAGCCGCTCCTGGGCAACACCGATCACGTCCTCGACCATCCGGGTGATCTGCCGGCGCATGATCTCGTGGGTGAAACGATCTGGATCCAGATGCGGATAGCGGTCGCGCACTTCCTTCATCAGCCCAGCGAGGAAGGGTACGTCCTCCAGCATTTCGAAGGTGAGATAGCCGGAGCGCAGACCGTCGTCGATGTCGTGGGTATTGTAGGCGATGTCGTCGGCGATCGCCGCGACCTGGGCTTCCAGGCCGGCAAAGCTTGCCAGTTCCAGATCGTGGATCTCGCAGTAATCCAGGATCGGCTGCGGAACCGGGCCCCGGGTGCCCTGCCCGTCTTTCGTCAGCAGCGGGCCATTGTGCTTGACCAGACCTTCCAGTGCTTCCCAAGTCAGGTTCAGCCCGTCAAAATCGGCGTAACGCCGTTCGAGCTTGGTGACGATGCGCAGAGACTGGGCATTGTGGTCGAAGCCGCCATAGGGCTTCAGCACTTCGTGCAATGCATCCTCGCCCGTGTGGCCGAAAGGCGTGTGGCCGAAGTCATGGACAAGAGCCACGCCTTCCGCCAGATCCTCGTCGAGCTTCAGGGCACGCGCGAGCGCCCTCGCGATCTGCGCCACCTCGATCGTGTGGGTGAGACGGGTGCGGTAGTGGTCACCATCCGGCCCGATGAAGACCTGGGTCTTGTGCTTGAGGCGGCGAAAGGCGGTCGTGTGAACGATGCGGTCGCGGTCGCGCTGGAACTCGGAGCGGGTGAGACTTCCCCCTTCCTCGAAGAGCCGGCCACGGCTTTTCCACGGGTCTGTCGCGAATATCGCCCGCTGGCCGGTGCCAAAACCCAGTGCTGCTTGATCGATCGTCATGCGCGTGCCGCTTGCTCCCCATTGACGCAACTCTTGTGCCTTCATACCTATAGCGGACAAAGCCGCAAGGCGATGCGGGTTCCGAACCGGTTTCGGACCGCCCCGCCTGATCAAAAATCGCGCTTTTGCGTGACAATGCGGTGATTTGCAAAGAAAAGACCGTTTTCACCGGGCCTTGAACCCGGCAGGAGGCCAAATGACCACCGAGACCGTCACCCTATCCGAAGCCGCTGCGAAGCGAATCGCCACCATCGTTGCCGCCGATGCCGACAAGCAGGCGCTGCGTGTCTCCGTCGAAGGCGGCGGCTGTTCCGGCTTTTCCTACAAGTTCGATCTCGACCAGCAGCCTGCGAATGACGACATCGTCATCACCCGCGATGGCGCGACCGTGCTGATCGACCCCGTTTCGATCATCTACATGGCGGGCTCCGAGATTGACTTCGTCGACAATCTGCTCGGCCAGTCCTTCCAGATCAAGAACCCCAATGCGGTGGCGAGCTGCGGCTGCGGCACCAGCTTCTCCGTGTGAGTGCATGATGAAAATTGCCACCTGGAACATCAACGGCGTCA
>JAIXSF010000184.1 GCA_027484835.1 Rhizobiaceae bacterium
ATGTACCTTCTGTCTGGTAACGAGTGGATTGCGATGGAACAACGCGCGAAATCGGAAAAGGTTCACGTGATTGCGTGCGGCGCGATTGCGCGCGAGATTCTGGCCGTAAAAGCCCTCAACGGACTGGACCACCTGACGCTCGAATGCCTGCCCGCCATCTGGCATGTCTGGCCTGAACGCATCGCACCAGCCTTGCGCGAAAAGATCGCGGAAGCCCGCGCAGCGGGCCATGACAAGATCTTCATCGGCTATGCCGAATGCGGCACGCAGGGTGAAGTCGACAAGATCTGTCGCGAGGAAGGCATCGAGCGGCTGTCAGGCCCTCATTGCTACGCCTTCTTCACCGGAACGGAAAAATTCCTCGCCGAATGCGAGACGGAATTCACCGCCTTCTACCTGACGGACCTGATCACCCGCCAGTTCGAGGCCTTCGTCATCGAACCTCTGAAACTCGACCGCCATCCCGAACTGCGCGACATGGTCTTCGGCAATTACACGAAGATCGTCTACCTCGCCCAGACCGAGGACGTCGAATTGCAAGCCAAGGCCAAATGGGCCGCGGATTATCTGAAGCTGGACTACGAATACCGTTTTACCGGCTACGGCGACCTGGCACCGGAACTCGTTGCTGCCGCACGCGCGCCTGTACCGGCCGCCTGATCTCTCGCACTCGGAAAGCGAGCCGCCTTAACGCACCGAATTTGCGACGCTTCGCCCTGCATCCTGCGTTGCATCGACCGCATTGCCGAGATCATTGCCGATCCCGAGGATCGTATTGCCGCAGGAGGAAAGGCCGAGCGCCAGCGCCAGAAGCATGGCAATGGTTGTTGCGATCCGATGAGCAGCGACAGTCATGATGATTCCCCGTCCGATTGTGTCGAGCGATTTAGCTGACAAGGCATCACGGAAAAATCAAGGCAACCTCATAGGACGATGCGCCGATGCTCACCGGCTCAGAGGATCGAGAACATCATCATGCCGAACATCAGGATCAGCAACGCAACGACGGCAAGTTGCAGCAGCAACAAAAACGGAATGCGCGACAGCAGGACGGCCACAAGGAAAAGGCCAACCGCTTTCCAAGACCAGAAGACCGAGACCAGGACCACGAAAAGGACCAGAGCGCCGAGAACGAGGCACAGAAATACCTGTTCGAATGTCGACATCTCGCTCCACGGATTGGGCTGGTCGGCGGCAGGCTGCTTCGTGATTTCGCGACTGTCTTGTTTCATCTTTAAGAGCGCCCCCGAAAGTGAAAAGCAATCACTGGTAGCCACTGCGTGTCAAGCGCTGTCCAAGACTCACCTGGCGGGGATGAAGCGCATGCGATTCACCCTCCCTTCACCATTCGCAAAAGCGTGAACCGTGACCCGAGGTTCTTTAATTCCCCTGTAATCTCCCCCTGCGAAATTAAAAAAAAAAAAAAAAAAACCAAGAGAATCAGGAATGACCGACAGGGCGGAAACATGGGTGGCAGGTCTTGCCACCGCGCGTGAACACAATCATCCGGAAAACCTCTCGGACCTTCTGGTCCGCCTGGCCCGCACGACCGACCGCAAGGTGACGATCCGCGATATCGCGATCGCCCTGCAGGACCGGTCCTTTGGTGCCTTCCTGCTGGTCTTTGCGCTTCCCAATCTGGTGCCCCTGCCCCCGGGCAGCACCTTCATCCTTGGTCTGCCGCTTGTCTTCGTCGCCTGGCAGATGGCGATGTCGGCCGGTGGCCGCGTCTTCTTTCCCCGTGTCGTTTCGGATTACGGCGTCGAGCCGCAAACCTTCGAGGCGATCGTCAAGCGTCTTGTTCCCTGGATGCGCTGGGCGGAAAAGCTGGTCATCCCCCGCTTCTGGCTGTTTGAAAGCCGCTTCGCCGAGCGCGTGATTGGCGTGCTTGCCCTGATCCTTGCGATCGTCGTCTTCCTGCCGATCCCGCTCGGCAACTGGCCACCGGCCTTTGCGCTGGCCGTCCTCGGCTTTGCCCATTCCCAGCGCGACGGCCTCGGCGTGATCGTCGGCTGCGTCATCGGCCTTCTCTCCCTCGCGGTGGCCGGCTTCGTCGTCTACACCGCCATCGCCGTCGTCTCGCTCGTCGTCTGATGCAGGCATCCGTCGACGACCTATCCCGCCGTCCGGTGGTCGTCATGACCGCCGGCGGCCTCAATCCGACCCTCGTGGTCCAGCACCTCGTCAAGGACGGATTCGATGTGCACGTGCTTCTCGAAAACGCGGAAGGCAAGGGCGAGATCACCCGCCGACGTGCGAAGAAGCTCGGCTGGATCAACGCCGTGGGCCAGCTCGGCACGATGATGGCTGCCCGCCTTCTGCGGCGCCTGGCAGACCGCCGTGTCGCCGAACTGCTCGCTCGCCACAACTTCGAGCGCAGGCTCCCGGACAACGTGCCGATCCACCCGGTCACCTCGATCAACGCCCCGGAGACAAAGGCGCTCGTCGATGAGATCGGGCCCGGCGCCATCCTGCTGGTCTCGACACGCCTGATGGCGGCAAGACAACTGGCCGCCATGCCCTGCCCGGTCATCAACCTGCATGCCGGCATCAACCCGAACTATCGCGGCCAGATGGGCGGCTACTGGTCGCTGCGCGAAAACGATCCGGAGAATTTCGGCGCAACCCTGCATCTTGTCGACGCAGGCACCGATACAGGAGGCACCCTCTACGAGGTTCGCACCCGCCCTGAACGGTCCGATTTCATCTCCACCTATCCCTTGCTCCTGACAATCGCATCGCTCGATATCGTCAGTCGCTCGCTCCGGGACGCCCTTGGCGATCGGCTCGCCCCGAAAGTGTCGACAGAGCCTTCCGCCCTGCGTTTCCCGCCCACCCTCTGGTCATGGATCTGGTGCGGCGTGACGCGGCGAATCTGGTAAAAACACCGGGACTCGTGGCAGCGTCGTTTTTGGCGACAGGCGACGTCGTGAAAAGCGCAGTCCGGCGAATGCCCCCCGTGCATTCTGGCCCCAAAGGGAGTGAGTGGCATGGCAGACAAGATCGTCGTTTACTGGCGGGATATCCCGGCCCAGGTGATCGTCAAGCAGGGACGCAAATCCGCAAAACGCGAGCTGTCGCTCCGCTTCACCGAAGCCATCGACATGGCCGCGATGCGCTCGGGCGCAGCCGAGACCGACGCCTATCTCGCCGACTGGCGCAAGGCCGATCCGGTGCCGGTCGGTGACGACCTTGAAGCCGAAGCCGAAAGCGCTGCCGCCGAGATCGAGGCCGCTTACGACAAGGCCCGCCTCGTTGCTCTCGTTCATGCCGGAGGCCGCGACAATGGCTGAACCCAAGCTCGTCGATCCCGGTCCGCCGAAAAAAGGCAATGCCGCCCCGGGCGCCAAGGCCGCCAGCGGGGCCTTCACGCCGGCAGGTGTCTCGCCCAATCGCCGTGCTCGCCGCTCCTACACGATCCGTCTCTGGGCCGTCAGAAATTCCCGCTTCCTCGAATGGTTTTATCGCAACTTCGCCAACGCCTTTCTCTTCCTCCATCCGGTCTGGAAAAAGCTCGGCTATAACCGCGTCGAAAAGCCGATCACCTTCGTCGAACGCAATGTAAAGGGCCTGCTTTTCGACTGTCGCATGTGCGGCCAGTGCGTGCTGTCCTCGACCGGCATGTCCTGCCCGATGAACTGTCCGAAACAGCTTCGCAACGGCCCCTGCGGCGGTGTGCGCGCCAATGGCAATTGCGAGGTGGAGCCGGACATGCCCTGCGTCTGGGTCCAGGCCTG
>JAIXSF010000205.1 GCA_027484835.1 Rhizobiaceae bacterium
GACGCCATCAAGGCTGCCGAGAAGGACGCTGGCGCCCCGATCGAAGTGACCGGCATGGCTCGCCTGCTGCTCGGCGAAGGCATCGAAAAGGAAGAGTCCGACTTCGCTGCCGAAGTCGCAGCCGTCGCCAAGGGCTGATTGCGCTTCTCCTCTTCTTCAAGGGAAAACATCGGGCATCGCGTGACAACGCGGTGCCCTTCGTGTATCCGGCACAGAATTGATCTCGGGAGCATTCATGTCAGCCAAGCCATTGTTCAAACGCGTCCTCCTCAAGGCTTCCGGTGAAGCCCTCATGGGCAGCCAGGGTTTCGGCATCGACGTGGCCGTGGCAGACCGGATCGCTAGCGACATCGCCGAAGCGCGCCATATGGGCGTTGAAGTCGGCGTGGTGGTCGGCGGTGGCAACATCTTCCGCGGCGTGGCCGTCGCCTCCAAGGGTGGCGACCGCGTGACCGGCGATCACATGGGCATGCTGGCAACGGTCATCAACGCGCTCGCGCTGGCGACCTCGCTGCGCAAGCTCGACATCGACACCGTCGTGCTCTCCGCGATCGCCATGCCGGAAATCTGCGAGAGTTTCTCGCAGCGCGCAGCCGTGCATCACCTGTCTCAGGGCAGGGTGGTGATTTTCGCAGGCGGCACCGGCAATCCGTTCTTCACCACCGATTCTGCAGCGGCTCTCCGTGCTGCCGAAATGGGTGCGGAAGCCATCTTCAAGGGCACCCAGGTCGACGGCATCTACTCGGCCGACCCGAAGAAGGACCCGACCGCGACGCGCTTCGATCGCCTGACCCATGACGAAGTCCTGCAGAAGGGCCTCGCCGTCATGGATATCTCGGCGGTGGCGCTGGCACGCGAAAACCGTATTCCGATCATCGTCTTCTCGATTCACGAGAAGGGTGGATTCGGCGAAATCCTGTCAGGCGCCGGTCTTATGACCATCGTCACCGACAACTGATCACACTGAGGGCGGCTTGTTCGATGCCGCCGACCGACAGAGCAATGGGAGACCATGATGACCGCAGGGGTTGATCTCAACGACATCAAGCGCCGCATGGACGGCGCAATCAACGCGTTCAAGAACGATATCTCGTCGCTGCGCACGGGTCGTGCCTCGGCCAACGTCCTCGACCCGGTGGTGGTCGAAGCCTATGGTTCGCGCGTGCCGCTGAACCAGGTGGCAAACGTCACCGTTCCGGAGCCGCGCATGCTCGGCGTATCCATTTGGGACAAGTCGATGGTCAACGCTGTCGACCGCGCCATCCGCGAAGCCAATCTCGGGCTGAACCCGATCGTCGATGGACAGAACCTCCGCATCCCGCTGCCTGAGCTCAACGAAGAGCGCCGCAAGTCGCTGGTCAAGGTCGCGCATGACTATGCGGAAAAGGCTAAGGTCGCCATTCGCCACGTTCGTCGTGACGGTATGGACAGCCTTAAAAAGGCCGAGAAGGACGGGTCCATCAGCCAGGACGACAGCCGTTCCTTGTCCGACAAAGTGCAGAAGATGACCGACGACACGATTGTCGACGTCGACCGCTTGCTCGCGGACAAGGAAAAGGAAATCATGCAGGTTTAAGGCAGAGTCGTCTTTCGCTGTACTCTCCGAGCCGCCTGGATCCTCGCCAATGTCGACAGTTCAACATCGCATCGTTCCGCAGCATGTTGCGATCATCATGGATGGCAATCGCCGATGCGCTAATGCGCGCGGCCTGCCGCGAACATTCGGCCATCGCAAGGGTGTCGAGGCGGTCCGCGAGACCGTGAAGGCGGCCGGCGATGCGGGTGTGTCTTTCCTCACCCTGTTTGCCTTCTCCTCGGAAAACTGGCGCCGGCCGGAAGCTGAAGTGAATGAGCTCTTCGGTCTGTTGAAAGCCTTCATTCGCCGCGATCTTGCTGACCTCCATCGCGAGGGTGTCCGGATCCGCGTGATCGGAGAGCGACAGAACCTGCGCGACGACATTCGCTCGCTGCTGCTTGAGGCCGAAGAGACCACGGTCGGCAATACGGCCATGACCCTCGTCATCGCCTTCAACTACGGCTCTCGTGACGAAATCGCTCGGGCAGCCGCTCGACTGGCCGTCGAAGTGCAGGCCGGACGGCTCGACCCGTCCCAGATCGATGCACAAAAGCTCAACGACTATCTCGACACGGCCGGTATTCCCGATCCGGATCTCGTCATCCGCACCAGCGGCGAAGAGCGTCTGTCGAACTTCCTTCTCTGGCAGGCGGCCTATGCCGAACTGATGTTCGTTCCGGATTTCTGGCCGGACTTCACACCCGCGCTGTTCGAATCTGTGCTGGAACGATACGCAGCCCGCGATCGCCGTTTCGGCGGCCTCTCGGCCAAAGCGGTGGCGGTCGGCTCATGACGCTGACCATGTCGCGCGAACTTCAGCTGAGAATCGTCTCTGCCATCGTGATGATTGTCGTGGTCCTGGCGGCGACCTGGTTCGGCGGAATGGCTTTCAAGGCAGTGGCCGCCATAATCGCCCTGCTGGTCTATTACGAGTGGTCGACGATCACGCGCCTTGCTGAGGCAAGCCTCAGGGCCAATGCCTTCGGCTGGTTTTCCATGGTGCTGATCTGCCTGAACATGCTGTTCGGCCCGGCGGAACTCACTGTGCCTCTGTTTGCCGGTCTGGTGATCACCGCCGCCATCCCGGCGCTCCTGCGCCGCGTCAGCTGGTGGCAGCCCGGCGGGCTCTTCTATGCAGGCTTGAGTGCGATCTCTCTCTCCGCAATCCGTGGGGAAGATTCGCTCGGCTTCGTCGCCATGCTCTTCGTCTTTATCGTCGTGTGGGCAACCGACATTCTGGCCTATTTCGTCGGGCGCGCGATCGGTGGTCCGAAACTCGCGCCGAGGATCTCCCCCGGAAAGACCTGGTCCGGTGCGATCGGTGGGACCGTGGCGGGTGTTGCCGGTGGACTTTTGGTCGCCATGGCACATTTTCAGGATATCGGTCTCTGGGTTGGCGTCGTCGCGCTGACGCTGTCGGTCGCAAGCCAGATCGGCGACCTCTTCGAATCCTTCATCAAGCGGCGCTTCGGCGTGAAGGATTCCAGCAAGCTCATTCCGGGTCACGGCGGCGTCATGGACCGCGTCGATGGCCTTGTATTTGCCTGTTTTGCCGCGTTTTTCTTGGCGATCGGCACCTCTGCCGGAAGTGCCACTGCTGTCGTCTCGATGGGAGCCTTCCTCTTCGGTCTCTGAGGAGTGGTTCCAGCAGGGCGACCGGCTGCTCAAACCTTCGCCTTAGGCGAGATCAGGATACGGATAGATGGATCACATCAGCGCAGTCTTCGGCTTTCTCGGCGGTTACATCCTGCCGTACATCCTCATCCTGTCGCTTCTCGTATTTGTCCACGAAATGGGCCACTACCTGGCGGGCCGGTGGTCCGGGATTCGCGTTCTGGCCTTCTCCGTCGGCTTCGGGCCCGAGCTTGTCGGCTTTACCGACAAGCATGGCACGCGCTGGAAGATCTCGGCCGTGCCACTCGGCGGCTATGTCCGGTTTTTTGGTGATGCGGATGCGGCAAGTCGTCCCGACGGAACAATCGCGGAAACACTGACCGACGAAGAGCGCGCCGAAACACTCAACGGTGCAAAGCTGTGGAAGCGCGCAGTCACTGTGGCCGCCGGCCCGATCGCCAATTTTCTGCTCGCGATCATCATCTTCGCAATCATGTTCGCCAGTATGGGCAAGCCCGTAACCGATCCCGTGGTAGCCGACATCAAGCCGGGGAGCGCTGCGGAGGAAGCCGGCATTGCCCGGGGTGACGTCCTCGTGGCGCTCGACGGTCGGACGATTGAAACCTTCGATGATGTCGTGCGCTACATCACCATGCGGCCTGAAATCCCGGTCGACGTCACCGTTCGTCGTGACGGCCAGGAGGTTGACTTCAAACTCGTGCCGAAACGTGCCGTGACCACAGACCGCTTCGGCAACCAGATGGAAGTTGGCCAGATCGGCATCATCACCGATCAGCAGGCCGGCAATTTCCGGGTCGTGGAACTCTCGGTGCCTGAAGCCATCTGGGAAGGTGTTCACCAGACGGGGCATATCATCACCGGAACCTTCGACTACATCGGCAACATGATTTCTGGGCGAATGAATGCCGACCAACTGGGCGGACCTGTTCGGGTTGTTCAGGCGTCCGGCGAGATGGCGACGCTCGGCGTTATCGCTCTGTTAAATCTGGCGGCGGTTCTTTCCGTTTCGCTGGGGCTTTTGAACTTGTTCCCAGTTCCGGTCCTTGACGGAGGCCATCTCGTTCTCTACGCGATTGAAGCAGTGCGGGGGAAGCCGATGGGGCAGGGCGCACAGGAAATCGCTTTCCGGATCGGTATGGCGATGATCCTGTCACTGATGGTTTTCGCCACCTGGAACGACATAAGCCGGTTGATTGGCTAGCGGGAGCGCTTGCAAGCCGAGAAAGGGTTTGTTTACGATGTTTCAAATTGATAGTGGCGATTGGGCCACGCGTTGAAATGAAGTAAACAGAAATTAACTCGCACACTTGCTTGTAGGGTAAAACCCGCTAAAACCACAC
>JAIXSF010000252.1 GCA_027484835.1 Rhizobiaceae bacterium
ATGTCCCGCGCTTTGTACGTGATTGAAGGGAAGTAGGTGCCCCCCTTCAAGATGATCCGCAGCATCGATAGCAGAACATCGAGGCTGACGTTGAGTGGCAGAATGCCATGAATGTGCTGCGTATCATGGACGTGAAGGCGTTCTGCCGTTTGTCTCGGATCGCCGTCGGTGACAATCGCGAGGATGAGGGCGGGGTGCTGGGCCAGCAATTGCTGGGTGCAGGCATTCAGTTCATCGAGATGCAGCGCATCGACGAGCATCAGGCGAAGGGGGATGTCGAATTCCTCCAGGGCCGAGGCCATGTCGACACTTTGGGAAACCACGAGGAAGGGGAATTCCCGTTGAATGGCGGCGGCCATTGCACTGGAGATCAGGTCACTGGGACCGACGAAGAGCAATGTTCGAAGATGGGGCATTTGCTGAAGCGGCGTCGCGGACAGCGCGCTGGCGACCGCTATATCGGGCGCAAGTTGTCTCATGCATTATGCCTCCCGCTCCAAATAGTATTCGAGACACGGCTAGTAAGCGCTGTCTTCCCTAATTAAGAAAACGGTAACCCAAACGAGAGGGCTTGGGAATAGTCCGAACGAGCTACTAGACAGTCCTCTAGCCACTATGAGCGAGCCGGCATGTCGGCAAACGCAGGGCTTGCGAGAGTAGTAGACCATGCGGGTCGTCCGAACGGATAATCCCATAGATAAAAGGGCCGATGGGCCGGTGCCAGCGGCGATCCCGGTATAGATCGGAGTTGCCTCAGATGGGTGCCTCCTCGCGTTAAGCGCGATACTTGGTGTCGTGAAAGCCCTTTTGACGAGCAATTGGCACGCCTCAAAAACTGGCAAATGCAAAAAAGGTTACCTGAGTTTTGAGCAGGCATCCTGTGCTCGTCGAGCCAGGTCGATCCGGACAAGTGCTGTCGATTCAAGTAAATGGCGCGCAGAAATGGGGTCGAATACCATCGCCGGCAGAATGATATGGCGGATTACTAGCTCCATCTATCAGCTTATCTTCGGCCCCCAAGATGCAGAGAGTTGGGCCGAGGCGACGATCTGGTTGTTCGCGTCGGGCATCTCTTCATGAGCGGGGTCCGGAACGAAGGTCGTAACTCGCAATCGCACTTTCGGGCTCTCTTTGCTCGCCGCCAACGGTGACACCGTGACGGGGAAGGCGGTTGTTCGGGTTTTCATGCCTCGATCCGCAAACCCATCAGGAATTCGCCCGTCAAGACCGGACAGAAGATGAAGAACGGTCACGCGGTCGCGAAATCCTTCAACGGAGGAAACGACTATGTCTGAGAGATCCAGAAACCATCACTACCACGAAGACGAGGATGGCAGCGAACAGCTGCAGGCCCAGCTCGAGGCGCAAGCTCAGCTGCAGGCGCAGCTCGAGGCCCAGGAGCAAGGACAGGGCCAAGATCAGGGCCAAGGCCAGGGGCAAGATCAGGGGCAGGGACAAGGCCAAGGGCAGAACCAGGAACAGTTCAGCTCGTCTGAGAACCTGAACGGCAATCTGAATGGCAACCTGAACGCCAATCTCAACGAGAACATCAGCACAACCACAGTGACCGTCGGCGTGAGCCTGTCCGGCATTGAGTCACCTGTTCCGGATGACGACGATTTCGCCGATGTCGATGTGAGCAACGGTTCTTCGATCGAGGGCCTCTTCAACGTCCAGTTCGAAGACGTGATGAACGACGCGCTCGGTGAGGGCAATGATGTCGGCAACGTCTTCAGCCAGATCGCCAACCTGCAGGACAATGATCGGCTCGAAAATGCCGAAGTGCAGAACGACGGCGAGTTCGAAGTCGATGCCGAGGTCACGGGCGGCACCGCGAACGCCGATGAGGGCATCAATGCCGGCGGCGAAGGTGGCAATGGCGGAGGCAATGCCGATGCTGATGGTGGCGATGGCGGCAATGGCGGCCTGGCAGGCGGCGGTGCCGCGCTTGGCGGCATCGGTCTTGGCGGGCTTGCGCTGAGCGGTGCCGAAGGCGGATCCGCCGATGGTGGCGAAGCTGACGGCGGTGATGGCGAGACCGAAGCGGATTCTGGTGCTGCGCTCGGCGGTATCGGCGTCGGCGGCTACGGCGGTGACGGCGGCCAAGGTACGGGCCTCGGTCTGGGACTTGGGCTGGGCCTCGGAGCCGGGCTCGCGCTTGCGGGGAACGGTGGCTCCGGTAGCAGCAGCACAGGCAATGCAGGCGGCGGCGGTAGCGGCGGCGATGTCGAAGCTGGCGACGCAGACGATGCCGGTGACAGCGATGCAACCGGCGGTGCCGGCGGTGACGGTCTTGGCCTTTCACTCGGCCTCATCAATCCGATCGTGTTTGACGGTGACGGTGGTGGTGCCGGCAGTGGTGCCGGTGGCAGCAATGTCGGCGGCGCAGCGTCCGGCGCAGGTCCGGGTGGTGCCGGCGGCAGCAGCGGTGGTGCAAACGACGCCGGCAATGGCGGCGGTGGTGGTGATGCCGGTGGCATCGGCCTCGGCCTTGGTGCAGGCGACGGTGCCGGCTGGGGTGCTGGTGGTGCTGGTGGTGCCGGTGGAGCAGGCAGCGGTGCCGGCGGCGCATCCGGCAGTGCTACGGCCGGTGATGGCTATGGTGGCGGTGCGTGGGCCGATGGCGGCACGGGTGGAGAAGCGCTTAGCGGTGCCTGGACCTCCGGCACCGGCGGCGGTGCTGTTGGCGGATGGGCCGATGGCGGCGATGGCGCCTATGGTGGTGCGGGCGGCACGGCGACCAACGGGTTCGGTGGCGCGGGCGATGCCGGAACTTGGGGCTCGAGCAATGGCGATGACGGCTACGTTACCGGCAGCAGCTCGGCGAGCGCGGATGCCGGGGTCGATACCAGCGCCTTCAACCAGGAAATCGTCATGGGCGCCAACCTGCAGCAGAACGCCATCGACATGACGATCGTCGGCGGCAGCCTGAGCAGCACGGTCGTCGGCGAAGACGGCGACGACGGGGTGTAAGCGGTTCCGTTTCCGACCACCGACTTCATACACGTCACGGAGCTGCGCAGGCTTCCTGCGCAGCTCGCTTTTGCCTTTCTGCTCTCCGCCATGGCGGCGTTTGGAGAACGAGGAGTAACGGCCTTGACGATGCTGGACAAATTCACCGAGGAAATCAGCCACTTCATCGGCGCTCTGCATGCCAGTCTCGAGCATGCACGTGCGCGCGAGGCCTATACCGATTTCGCCTTTCACAAGGTTGATGCAACCGTCGATCCCCTGCCGGTCCACACCGGCGAATTCGCAGCGCCTTTCGCACTTCTCGGGTTTGAGCCCGATTTCGGCTATCGCGCGCCAGCTCCCGGTCACCCGGAACTTCCGACGAAAACGCCTGGTGTCCCGACGCTGACGGTGGAGAGAGCCGTCGGCTACCAGGTCGAGGTCAACATCGACAAACCCTTGCCCAGCGGGATTGGCGCGCCCGGCAGTCTGGATCGATCTTTCACCGTCGAGATCGAGGCCCCCGGCTCGGTCGTCAATCATATCAGCCAGGCTATCTCGCTCTCCGATGATGATGTCTTCAGTATCGGGGGGCACGGTCTGCGTTTTCAGCCGACACCGATCGATGATGCGGCGCTTCGAGATGCCGTCGGTCAGCTGTCAACCTTGTCCCCGATCAACGACATCACCCGCCCGGGCTCGGTCGAAAACGTCATCCAGGTCATCAAGACCATCATGGAGGAGGTGGGCGAGGGGCCAGGGGATGGAGATATCGAGGCCGTTCAGATCCACGTCAGCGCAAGTTCTATCGACGGCATTTATGTGAATGGTCAGAAGGTGGATGCCGCGCCCGAGATCGAGGACCATCACGTCTTCGAGAAAGCCGGGAGCGATGACGCTGAGGGCGAGGCATTCTCCAACGTGCTGGTCTCGGACGAAGGCGTTCTGGCGGTCGATGTTTCGGTGGAGGTGCACACCGGAGGCAATACGCTGGTCAACGACGTCGTCCTCCAAAACTTCTGGACGGGTGGGGCAATCACGCTGGTCGCCGGAGACCATGTCGATCTCAATGCGATCGTCCAGATCAACGCGCTTTGGGACAAGGACGCCATCACGGCGGCAGTCAATTCTGCCTCTGCCGAGGCGGCCACCAACGAACTCTTCAACATAGCGACCTTCGAGCACCTCGATGGTGCGGACAATGGTGGGTCCAGTGCCGGCGATAACCCCGTCTATCCATCCTTCTGGGCGGTCACCGAGGTCAAGGGCGATCTGATGATCGTCAATTGGCTCGAACAGATCACTTTCATGAGCGACGACGATGTCGGCATCCTCTCGTCATCCGGTGTCACCACCCGGGTGACCGCAGGCGACAATTTCAGCGTCAACGACGTCTCTCTGTTCGAGCTCGGCTTTCGCTACGATCTCATTATAGTCGGTGGCTCCGTCTTCGACGCGAACATCATCCACCAGATGAACGTGCTGTTTGACAATGATGTCGTCGGCGCGGTCGCAAATTTTGAGACCGCTGGGGAGGGATCGCTCTCGTCATCGGGCAATCTGCTCTGGAACCAGGCCCGCATTGCGACGGTCGGAGATGCAGATCGGTTTGAGAGCCTCACGCAGGGCCAGGCCGAGACAATAGCGTCCTGTGCAGAGGGCGACGGCGCCATCTCCTCCGACCTCTTGTCCGATCCGGCCTATGCCGGGCTCCAGGGCCTGCGCGTCCTCTACATCAGCGGTGATCTGATCAATCTTCAGTACATCCGCCAGACCAATATCCTGGGAGACAGCGATCAAATCGCCTTGGCGATGGATGCCATCGCCCCCAATCTCGATGCCGACTGGACGATCGAGACCGGCTCCAACGCACTTCTCAACAGCGCAACGATCATCGATCTCGACTCGGTGGGTAAAACCTATGTCGGGGGACAGCAGTATTCGCAGGAGACGCTCTTCCAGGCCGAATTGATCTCGTCCCAGCCTGATTTCGGCAATCCGAATGCGGACGCCCTGATCAATGAAGCGGTGCTTTTCCTGGATGATTCCATGCTCGGATCCGACGAACACTCCGATGATGCGGATGCCTTGTGCCTGCCGTCGGACTACGAAAGCCATACTTCCGATGGCGTGAACAGTATCCTGGGACATTGAGGGGGCATGCATGTCAGACGTGCGAAGGCGGCTTGACCCCTCGATAGAATCCCCGGTCTCTCCCGATCCGGGTTCACTCCGACTGGAAGCGTCGAACGACACATCGAGCACTTACGTCAAACTGGGGCGGTTCGTTGAGGGCTACATCAAGGCGATGCTCGGCCGTCCTGCCGAGAAACCGTCGGGTGGAGACATGCAGGGTTCGCCTCATAGCACCCTGCGGGTGGCCTATAGCCGGGGCGGTCCCGATGAAGGCCCGCAGGAGGCTGTGGCAAGGCAGGCGGAGCCGCCGTTGCGGGTCACTCCTGCCACGGCGCGCGCAACCGATGGCGCTGCTCTTGATGTCGAGCGGGGGTACGGCACGCTCGATGGCGGCAAGACGGACGACGAGGCACTTCGGAAGGGTAAGGGCGGAGGTGGCGGCGGCTTCCACAAGCGCCTTGGCCAGGTCGACTTCAATGCCAGTCTCAAGGCGGGTGTCGATGCGGTCAGGCGTAACCTCCTGATCGTTATGGTGTTTACCGTGGCCAGCAATGTTCTGGTGCTCGCGATCCCGATCTACCTTTTCCAGATCTCCGACCGGGTGCTGACCAGCCGATCGACCGATACCCTGATCATGCTGACGATCGTGATCGTCGGGGCGATCATGCTGCAGGCGGCCTTCGACGCTTTGCGACGCTTCATCCTGATGCGAACAGCGGTCGAATTTGCTGCACAACTCGGCGCGCCGATTCTCAGTGCCGCGGCGCGTGCTTCGCTGCAGGGCAATGGGCGCGAATACCAGACGCTCGGCGATCTGCAGCAGGTGCGCTCATTCCTCGTCTCCCGCACCTTGCTCGCCTTCCTCGACGCGCCGATTGCGCCGATTTTCCTTCTCGCCGTGTTTCTCATCCACCCGCATCTGGGGTTGATTGTCGTCGTTACCGCGATCCTGCTTTTGATCTTTACCCAGATCAATCAGCGCGTGACGGCGGCGCCGTTTGCGGAGGCAAATGCGGCGCAAGTGAAGGCCAACCTGCATCTCGATTCGATGACCCGCAATTCGCAGATCATCAATGCACTCGCGATGATCCCGGAGGCCGTGCACATCTGGGGCAAGGATACCGCAGCTTCGCTGAAGGCGCAGGTCATCGCGCAGGACAGAAACATCCTGATCGCGGCCATGTCGAAGGGCATGCGCCTGCTGACGCAGGTGACGATGCTGGGCTGGGGCGCCTATCTCTCGATCAATGGGGAGTTGACGGGCGGGATGGTCATCGCTTCCTCAATCATAGCGGGACGAGCACTTGCGCCGATCGAAGGCGCGATCGAGGGCTGGAACCAGTTCAGCCAGTCGCGCGCGGCCTACGGGCGTATCTCCACCCTGCTGAAAGCCTCGCCCCTGAATTTCGAGCGCTTGAACCTGCCAAAGCCCGAGGGGCGGCTGGATGTGGAGCGGCTGCTTTATGTGCCTCAGGGGACGAAGCGCGTGGTGTTGAACGGGCTGTCCTTTGCCTTGCAGCCGGGTGAATCACTGGCGGTCATCGGCAATTCGGGCGCCGGCAAGACGACGCTTGGCAAGATGCTTGTCGGATCCATCCTGCCGACTTCCGGCAATGTCCGCCTCGATCTCATGGACCTGCGCAATTGGGATCAGCGGCAATTCGGGGAGAACATCGGCTATCTGCCTCAGGATGTTCAACTCTTTCCGGGAACGATCAAGGCGAACATCGCCCGGATGCGGTCTGATGCGGATGACGAGCAGATCTATCGCGCGGCCATGTTGGCAGATGTGCACGAGATGATCGCGACCCTTCCACACGGCTACGAGACGATGGTGGCAGCCGACGGCACGCCGCTTTCGGGTGGTCAGAAGCAGCGCATCGCGCTGGCGCGTGCCTTCTTCGGCGATCCGCATTTCGTCGTCCTGGATGAGCCGAACTCGAACCTCGATACCGCGGGCGATGTCGCCCTGATGCGCGCGCTCCAGCACGCGAAGGAGCAGAAGATCACCATGATCACCATCACGCAGCGTCCATCCCTGCTGCAAAACGTCGACAAGATCCTTTTGCTGGTCAATGGCACCGTTGCCCTGTTCGGCTCCCGGGCGGATGTGCTGAAGGCTCTGCAAGCCCGCGGCATCGATGTCGAAGGCGGGACCTTCGGCCACCAGATCCAATAGGAGGCGCGGACCATGGCCGATATCGCCAAAGTGCATGACATCGAGTGGTATTCGGACGTGCCACGCTCGATCGGCAAACAGACCATGATCGGTCTTGGTCTGCTGCTGGTGACGTTCGGAGGTTTCGGGACATGGGCATTCACGGCGCCGCTTGCAGCCGCGGTCATTGCGCAGGGAAGTTTCGTTGCAACCGGTCAGAACAAGATCCTGCAGCACCTCGAAGGCGGCATCATCGAGCAGATCCTGGTCAGCGAAGGCGACCAAGTTGTTGAAGGTCAGGCGCTGGTGCAGCTCGACAAGACGGCTGCCATGGCAAAGAAGCGCGAGCTTTTCCTGCGGCGCATGCGGCTCGAAGTCACGGCGTCGCGATTGACCGCACAATTCGAGACGGCGGATACCCTCGATCTTTCGAAACTGCTGGAGGAGAACAAAGGCGATCCGGACGTCTGGGAAATTCTGGTCAGCCAGCAACTGATCTTCCGCGCCCAGCGGCAGAAGCTGTCGAGCGAGGTTTCGCTTCTCCAGCAGAACATCCGGGCACTCGAATTTCGCGAGCTTGGCTATACCCGGCAACGCGACGCTTCCGTCCGGCAACTCGATCTCCTGCGCGATGAGCACAAGGCCAAGAAGGTGTTGCTGGAGAGGGGCGTTGCCCGTGCCAACGAGGTCAAGGCCATTCTCCGCGCCATCGCAGAAGCGGAAGGACAGATCGGCCGACTGGAGGCGGAGATTGCCGAAACGCAGGCCCAGCGTACCAAGGGCCAGCAGGAGGTGCTGCGCGCCGAGGGTGCCTTCCGCGAAGACGCGCTCGAGCAGCTGCAGGCCATCCAAGGTGAACGCGACGCTGTCCGCGAACAGTTGCGGGAGGCGATCAACATCCTCGACCGCGCGACGATCAATGCACCGGTCTCCGGCACCATCGTTCGGATCCACTATCATACCAACGGAGGCGTCATCGAAAGCGGCAAGGCAATCCTCGAGATCCTGCCGGCCGGCGTGCCACTGATCATCGAGGCGCAGGTCGCCCGCAATGACATCGACAGCGTGAAGCTGGGGCAGGAGGCCACAATCCGGCTGGTCGCGCTGAACCAGCGCACCACACCTGTGATCAAGGGCGAGGTCTTCTATCTGTCGGCCGATGCGCTGCAGCAGTCCGGCAACGCATCTTCCGCACCCCACGACGTCTATCTGGCCCGGATCAATATCGCGCCGAGTGAACTGGCTCGGGTCTCAGGCTTTGCGCCCACGCCGGGCATGCCCGCGGAGGTCATGATCCAGACCAATCAACGCACCTTCTTCAACTACATCGCAAAACCGGTCACGGACAGCATGACGCGGGCGTTTTCGGAGCAATGAGGCGGAGCTGTTTTTTTGGGCTGCGAGCGGGAGAATAGACCAGCAAGGCGTGAGGTCTGGAGCGTCGAGGTGCTGTGGAGGTGGGCAGGCCACATGCCACATGCACCATCCCGACAATCAAACCAGTCTTACGCTTCCTTCGCCCTCATATTCTGGACTGGCTCACCCGGTAGGATGTGACCACAGCCCACCTATGCGCTGACCACTTCATTCGCATTGCCACGCTCATCGGTGATGCTAGCCCCTGACGTTCAGATAGACGGCGTAGAGAGAGCGCGTTGCAGTGATGAAAAGGCGGTTCTTTTCCGGTCCGCCGAAGCATACGTTGCTGACGGTTTCGGGGATCAGGATTTTGCCGATCACACGGCCGTCTTGATCGAGGCAATGCACGCCATCGCCGGCGCTTGTCCATATGTGTCCGGCGGTATCCACGCGCAGACCATCATACATGCCATCGCTGCACTCGCTGAAGAGACGACCCGCCTGAAGACTGCGTCTGGAATCGAGGTCGTAGGCCATCAGCCGCGCCGGCTGGACGCCGCTGTCGACCACGAACAGGGTCCGCTCGTCACGCGAGAGGGCAAGGCCGTTCGGCTGCTGTAGATCCGTGACAACGGCATCCAGTCGGCCGTCGCGGGTCAGGCGGTAGACGTTGCGACTCCCCACTTCGCTTTCTGCCAGTGAACCCTCGTAAGGGGTGGAGATGCCGTAGGTCGGGTCGGTGAACCAGATGGTGCCCTCTCCGTCTGCAATCACGTCATTCGGCGAGTTCAGCCGCTTTCCGTCGAAGCGATCGGCGAGAACGGTCAGGCTGCCATCGTGCTCCCGGCGCGTCACGCTGCGTGTCAGATGCTCGCAGGAGATGACGCGGCCTTCACGGTCGAGCGTGTGGCCATTGGCAAAATTGGACGGGGCTTCGAAGGTCGCGACGGTTCCAGCCACGTCGTCGTAACGCAGGACCCTGTTGTTCGGGATATCGGAGACGAGCAGATGGCGGGCTGCCGGAACATAGACCGGCCCTTCCAGCCAGCGTCCGCCGGTATAGAGCAGGTCGACATGCACATTCGGCAGGATCAGCGATTTGAACGCCGGATCAACAATCTCGAACCAATCCGTGTAACGCATGCAGCCCAAGCTCCCCTGATGCGATCAAACTTTTGACATCCAGCCGAGGCCCTCGCGGGTGCCGGCGGCCGGGCGGTATTCGCAACCCACATAGCCCCGGTATCCGGTCGCATCGATCTCGGCGAAGATCCTGCGGTCGTCGAGTTCACCGGTGAGCGGTTCGTGACGATTTGGCACCGAGGCGATCTGGATATGGCCGATAACGGGCGCCATCTGTCGAAGCGCCATGATCACGTCCCCATGCAGGATCTGCCGGTGATAGACGTCGAACTGGAGCTTCACATGGGCCGCATCCAGTTCGGTGATGAAGTCGAGGGCACGATTGAAATCGTTGAGGAAATAGCCCGGCATGTCGCGCCCGTTGATCGGCTCGATGACGAGCCCGAGACCGGCCTCGCCAGTCCGGTCTGCGGCGCGCTTCAGGTTATCGCGGTAGGTGGCAATAGCTTGCGGATCGGATGCCGGGGCCAGCCCCGCCATCATGTGCAAGAGCGGCGTGCCGATGACCTTGGCATAGGCGATTGCGGTGTCCAGTGCGGCCGCAAAATCCGCCTCGCGACCCGGCAGAGCTGCCATCCCGCGCTCGCCTGCCGCCCAGTCGCCGGGTGGCATATTGAACAGCGCCTGGACCAAGCCTGCAGCCTGCAGGCGGTCGGCGACCAGTTCGGCCGGATGCTCGTAGGGGAAAAGATATTCGACGGCCGTGAAGCCGCATTCGGCGGCGGCCGCGAAACGGTCGAGGAAGGGCACCTCGTTGAACATCATCGACAGGTTGGCAGCAAACTTCGGCATGTCAGTCCTCGTCTTCCATGCCAGGCAGCTTGAGCCCGGAAATCTTTGCCAGCAGGCGTGCCACCGAGCTGTCGTCGTCGCGACCCATGCCGGCCGCCTCTGTCATGATGAAGAGCTGAAGCGCAGCGCTTGCGATCGGCAGGGGGAATTTTGTCTGGCGGCCGATATCCGAGACGATGCCGAGGTCCTTGGTGAAAATCGCGACAGCACTGTGCGGGGTGTAGTCGCCCTCCAGCACATGCGGGATGCGGTTTTCGAACATCCAGCTGTTGCCGGCCGATTTGGTGATGACGTCAAAAACGCGGGAAATGTCGAGGTCCATGCTCTTGGCGAAGGTGATCGCCTCGCAGGCAGCGGCAATGTGAACCCCAGCCAGCAGCTGATTGACGATCTTGAATGACGAGCCGATGCCAGGCTGGTCGCCGAGTTCGTAGACCGTGCCCGCCATGGCATTGAGCGCCGAACGCGCCGCAGCGAATGCGGCAGGCGACCCCGATGCCATGAAGGTCAGCTGGCCGGCTTCGGCCTTCTTCGAGCCGCCGCTGATCGGCCCATCGACGTAATGAAGGCCTGCCTCTTCGACACGGGCAGCGAAGCGCTTGGCTTCGGCCGGCGAGATCGTCGCGCAGGCAATGATGACGCCACCTGATTTCATGGCAGAAACGACACCGTTTTCGCCGAAGAGGACGGCCTCTGTCTGTGCGGCGTTGACCACCACGATCACGGCGACATCGGCGCCGGCCACTGCGTCAGCCGGATTATTGCCGGCGCTGCCGCCTGCAGTCTGAAGGGCGCTCAGGGCGTCGGCACTGATATCAAAGCCTCGCACGGCATGTCCGGCCCTGATCAACGAGCGAGCCATGCCGAGGCCCATGGAGCCGAGGCCGACGACGGCGACGGACGAAGGATGAGACATCAGCGGAAGCTCCTTTTGTAGCCACGGATCAGCAGCATGGCCAGAATGATGGCACCGAAGACGATCTGCCGAAAGGCTTCCGGCATCTGCAGCACCGAGAGAATTGAAGAGAGTAGCGTGATGAAAATGGCGCCGACAATCGTGCCGCCATAGCCACCCTGGCCGCCCATGATCGACGTGCCCCCGATGACCACGGCGGTGATCACCGGCAGCATGTAAGGATCACCCATGCCCTGATAGGCCTGATTGGCATAACCGGCGAGCAGGATGGCCCCGATTGCGGTGAAGACGCCGGCGGCTACGAAGGTAAGCGTCGTCACAAGCCGCACGCGAATGCCCGAGAGGTAGACGGCTTTTTCCGAATTGCCCATGGCGATAAGATATTTGCCGTAGACCGTGCGATGCAGCAGGTAGAACATCGCGGCCATGACCACCAGCCAGAACAGGAAAGCGTTGGGGATGCCGAAGCTGCGCTCGAGCGACAGGGTGATGGAAAGCGGCGGTGCCAGACCGCGCGGCTTGAAGCCGCCGGTGAAGAAGACCACCGAACCGATCAGCATCGAGTTTATCGCCAGCGTCCAGACCATCGATGGCAGACGCAAGACGGCAACGCCGATGCCGTTGATCAGGCCAATCAAGGCGCCGGTGAGGAGACCGATCGGGATGGCGAGCGCGGCAAGCGTCGGATCCTGAGAGCCCGCGATCGTCGTGGTGACGATGGCGATCGCCGTGATCGCGGCCGGTACAGACAGGTCGATATGGCCGAGCAGGATGACCAGAGTGGCGCCTGCGGCAATGATGCCGAGGAATGAGGCGATCTGCAGCTGCTGGAGCAGGTAGCCCGCAGTGAGGAATGTCGGCAGAATGGTACCACCGGCAGCCAGCAGCAGACCGCAGCCGACGGCCACGACCAGAACGGCGGGATCGACGGGAAGGCTCGGCCTCGATGGGCCCGGTATCGCACGGTCGGTCATTGGGCGAACAACTTCAGTTTATTGCGGACGCGCAGCACGCCGACGGAGCCGAAGGCAATCGCGAGCGCCAGGATCAGGCCTTCGAAAAAGGGCTGGGCGAGGGGAGGGAGGCCGGAGAAGAACATCAGCGAGGCGACGGTCTTCAGAAGCATGGCACCGACGGCGACGCCGATTGCCGTGCCGATGCCGCCGGCGAGCGAAACACCGCCGAGCACGATCGCGGCAATCGAGTTCAGCGTGTAGGTCGGGCCGATCCCGGC
>JAIXSF010000324.1 GCA_027484835.1 Rhizobiaceae bacterium
GCTTCTTCCTGCGGGTCGAGAGTGGCCGGCTGCGGCTTGAGCTTGGTGTTCATATCGGTCTGCCTCACTGTTTTGTTTGGCGGTGTTGGTTTTTTCTCCCGCCTTGGTGAGGACCGTATTCAATGCGCATAAAATTCTATTTAAAACGCAGGCTTAACAGAGGCTTACCAAAGCCTCTCGTGGTATCAGGGTAAATCAACCGTTATACGCTCCTGCTTGTGTCTCCCTTCGATCCACAACGCCAGGCGGAATAGGACGTAGACCACGCCCACCACGCTGTGCATCGTGACGGCCAGCGTGTTGTGGCCGAAGACATCCGCCCAGACCGTGAACATCAATATCTGTCCGCCACCGGCCAGGAGCCACATGACCGGCCCCCAGGAGCCAGCGACCCAGAGGCCGAGCGCGGCTACGGGAAAGACCACGGCAAGGCCCGTGGCCGCCACGCGCCACGGCGTGGAGAGGAGATCGAAGCGGCCGAGACCGTCGTGGCTGTAGCCGACGAGCAGTGCCCAGTATTGCAGGCCGAACCACAGGCAGGCCAGCGCCACCACGCGCAGGAAGAGCACGAAGATGGCCTCCGTCAGGCTGCGTATGGGCGTGGTAGACGAATCAGCTTCCATGTCGGAGAGGATAGGCCTGCCGCAAGACCTCCGCCAGCAGGTGCCACGCGCCCTCCCCTGCTCATCTTATAGAACGCGTATGGAGGGCGACGGTTTTGCAAGGGCCTGTCGCCGTGCTAATCAGCTGCCGAACACAGACGAGGATCACGATCATGACGGACAAGACACATCTGGTAGACGCGGTGACCGGCCATCAGCGGATGCGCCGCCTGCGCAAGGCCGACTGGCAGCGCCGCATGGTTCTGGAGAACCGTCTGACCGTCGATGATCTGATCTGGCCGATCTTTGTTGTGCCAGGATCGAACATCCTGGAACCGATCGCCGCCATGCCGGGCGTTCATCGCATGAGCGTCGACAAGGCGGTCGAGGCTGCGAAGGAAGCCGCCGATCTCGGGATTCCGGCGCTCGCGACGTTCCCCAATGTGGAAATGGAGCTGCGCGACCAGACCGGCTCGGAAGTCTTGAACACCAACAATCTCCTCAATCAGGTGACGGCCGCGATCAAGAAGGCGGTTCCGGACATCGGTGTGATCACCGATGTGGCGCTCGATCCCTTCACCAGCCATGGCCATGACGGCATCCTGCGGGACGGCGAAATCGTCAATGACGAGACTGTCGACCAGCTGGTGCGCGCAGCTGTCGCCCAGGCGGATGCCGGTTCCGATATCATTGCCCCCTCGGACATGATGGATGGACGCATCGGCGCGATCCGCCGTGGACTGGATGCCGCCGGGCACCAGAATGTCGGCATCATGTCCTACGCCACCAAGTTCGCCTCCTGCTATTACGGTCCCTATCGCGAGGCGATCTCGACGAGCGGCCTGCTGAAGGGTGACAAGAAGACCTATTATATCGACCCGGCCAACGGCACCGAGGCGGTGCGGGATGCTGCCCTCGATGTCGAAGAAGGCGCCGACATGCTGATGGTGAAGCCCGGCCTTCCCTATCTCGACATCTGCTGGCGCCTCAAGGAGAGCTTCGGGCTCCCGGTCTTTGCCTATCAGGTCTCCGGCGAATACAGCCAGATCAAGGCCGCGGCCGCCAATGGCTGGATCGACGGCGAGCGGGCGATGCTCGAAACGCTTCTCTGTTTCAAGCGCGCAGGCTGCGACGGGATCCTCACCTATTTCGCGCCCGAAGTGGCTCGCATCCTCGCAAAGAAGGGATAAAGACGGCAGTCCTCACGGATTATTGTATTCGGCACTGGGCTCCCCATATCTGAGACATAACCTCAAAGGAGCCCCGACATGAGCCTCGACAGCAACCCGTCCTATGCCGCACCCGAAGACTGGCGCGCTTATAGCGGCGTGCTTTCGCGGCGTGTCTTCGCCTTCCTGGTGGACTATCTGTTCATCGCCCTTCTGTGGATTCCGGCTGCCGTGGTGGTGTTCTTCCTCGGCATCCTGACGCTGGGCCTCGGCTGGCTGCTCTATCCGATCCTCTTCTTCGTGGTGGCGGCCCTCTATTTCGGCATGTCCGTCGCAGGCCCCTCGCAGGCCACCCCGGGCATGCGGATGATGGGAATCGCGATGATCCGACTCGACGGCCGCAAGATCGATTTCGTCACGGCCATCGCACATCTGGCGCTGTTCTGGATCCTGAACTCGGTTCTGACACCGCTCGTGCTGCTTGCTGGCCTGTTCATCGAACGCTCGCGCCTGGTGCATGACCTGCTGCTCGGCACGGCTGCGGTGCGCACCTACTGATCAGACATCCGATTTCGTGACACAAAGCACTCCGGCCCTACGGCCGGAGTGTTGACCTTTTTCATTCTTGCGCCATCCTACGTCTCTACAGGACTTGCTAAAGGATTCTCTTCAGCTGCAGATGAACACGCAGACCTCCCCCTCCCCCCAGTTTTATCTGACGGCACCGGCGCCGTGCCCCTATCTGGCGGGCGAGATGGAGCGAAAGGTCTTCACCCACCTGGTGGGGCAGCGCGCGACAGAGATGAACGACCTGCTGACGCAGGGTGGTTTCCGACGATCTCAGAACATCGCCTATCGGCCAGCCTGCGAGTCCTGCCGCGCCTGCGTGTCGGTGCGCGTGCTGGTCAACGAATTCGAACTGAGCCGAGGCTTTCGGCGCGTCGAGGCGGTCAATCGCGACATCGTCTCCACCGTCTTCCCCGCCCAGCCATCCACCGAGCAGTTTTCCCTTTTCCGCCACTACCTCGACCACCGTCATCAGAACGGCGGCATGTCGGACATGTCGGCGCTCGATTATGCGATCATGGTGGAGGACAGTCACGTCCAGACCCGGGTGATCGAATACCGCCTGCGCACGCCCGGCGACGGGATCTCTGCGCAGCCGCGTGGCGAGCTCATCGCAGTCGCTCTGTCGGATCTGATGAGCGACGGGCTTTCGATGGTCTATTCGTTCTACAATCCGGATATGGAGCGGCGCTCGCTCGGCACGATGATGGTGCTCGACCACATCCGCCGCGCCAAGGCGCTCGGCCTGCCGCATGTCTATCTGGGCTATTGGGTGCAGGGTTCCAAGAAGATGGGCTACAAAACCCGCTTCCAGCCGCAAGAGCATCTGATGAGCCAGGGTTGGGCTCGTTTCACCCCCGAAAACGAGGGGTAAGTCAAAAAATTCGCCTGTTAACCCGTCCCAATTTGGGACGGAGCAGCCCTCCGTGCGTCAAGCGCCGCGGAGGGCTGTTTCGTTTCAGGACAGCTTGCGGATGATGCCGTAGACGATGTTCTTGTTCTGCCCGAAGCGGACAGTGCCCTCGACCGGCATGTCGCCGACGCTTGCATTGATGATGCGCCACATGTCCGCTTCAGAACGAAGCAGCAGTGCCCAGTTCATGAAAGTCTCCATGTAGCCGTCTACGACGATGTCCGTTGCGAAGTTGGCAAACAGGAAGACACCATTGGGCTTCAACATTTCCAGGCAGCGCTGGGTGAGCTTGGTCGAAACCTTGTCGTTGAGATAGTCGTAGAGCCCTGCAGCATAGACGAAATCAAACTTGCCAAGGTCATGGCGACCGCCAAGGATACCCCGGACGGAGCCGTCGATTGCCTCAACGCAGGTGCCAGAGAAATCACGGCTGATCGAACCGACGCTCATCGGGTCCTGATCGAGCGCAACCCACCGCTTGAGCCTGCCTTCCTTGAGCGCAACCGAGCGGTTTGCCTCGCGCAGATGGCCGGCCGCAATGGTCAGCACTTCCGCCTGGCCACCGCGAGAAGATGCAATCTCATCAACATGTTGCGTCAGAAGATCACGACGTTCGCGGACCGCAACCGACGAGGATGCGTCCTTCGTGTAGTCGTAGATGGCAAGGCCCAAAGGCGAGGACGCCGCGATCATGTCGGCAACGCTCTGGTGGCCGTAGATGAAGTCGAGAAGACCAGCATCGCCAGAATAGCCACGCGGCTTTTCAAACGACCAGCGGGTGAAGGGATCCTCCAGGAAGTATCGGGCAACCGGATGTTCCTGGGCAATTGGAATGAGCTTCTGCCAGACACTTGGAGAATACCGCATGCGGACCTCATGGAGAGACCCGGCAATACGATGAACAATCTGCCGGGGCTCTGCGCCCTGCTCGAACTGCTGCATCGCAATACTGAGGATCAGGCCCAGCTCTGTCCTCGCAGTCAGGAACTCGTCAGTCCTCCATGTCGTACCAGGTGCAACAACGTGTGCTGCAATCGATTCAGGAGTAATCAGGCTCTCGCCGTCCAGTGAAATTTCGTTCTGCTTCATACGCCGCACCACCGTTAATTACGCAAAGCTCATTAATACTTCAGTTACCATATTATCGGTTGGGCGTTTGTGCGACTCGATTTGGTAACTTTTGAGGAGTTTGGTTAACACCGCAGCGATCTGTGCCTTCAGGGGCAGAATGAGCTGTTTCAGGTGGTCGAACCTGGAAGCGGATTGTCAGTCGGGCCATCTCGCAACTGCGAGAGATTTCCCGGAAGTTCAGAGAAAGCGCGTTGTGGATGATGTCTGAGAGACGGAGCGACGACTTGGCCAGACACGCGTTTTCTCGCGACGCTATGGAGACCGACGGAAGCAATCATGTCGCACGCTGCGCTCAACGCACTTGAAGCTACAGGCAAGACCTGCCCGTCCCAGGCGCCAGCCTCGACGCTGCGCGAGATTTACCGCACCCATACCGGACCGGACCGGGTCAGAGCAGCCCGGCAGGGTCTGTGGGTCGCTGTCTTCGTGTACATGCTTTTCGCCATCAGCGACTACATCCTAATTCCGGACGTGGCCTACGAGACGATCCTTGCCCGCAGCGTCGTCGGCCTCCTCGCCCTTCTCGTGCTGGAAGCGAGTTGCTGGGCGCGGGCCGGCGCACGGGTGATCGAAGGCATCTCGGCTGCGGCGCTGGTCGCCGGCTATCTCTTCTGGCTGCTGCCAGCCATGCAGAGCGAAGCCACGGAGAGCATGCGCTTCTACATGATTTTCGGCACCATCTTCATGATGGGCGCCAATCTCTTCTTCATCTTCCCGTTCGTTCTGTCGGTCGTCACCTCGACGGTGGTCTTGGGCATCCTGCTCGTCAGCATGTTCATCATGTTTCCCGGCGAGCCGATCTATCTGATGACCTTCGGGCTGTTCTACATGTCCTGTTTCATCTTCACGTCCTACGTGAACTGGAAACTGAACGGCGAACGCTACAATGTCTTCCTCAACGCCCTCGAAGCGTCGCATCAGCATCGCGAATCCGAGAAGCGTGGCGTGGCGCTCGAGCGTCTGTCCAACACCGACTATCTGACCGGCGTCGACAATCGTCGTGCCGTGGACAAGCGGCTCCGCGACTACTGGAACGATTGGCAGAACAACGGCAAAGCGTTTGCAGCAATTCTCGTCGATGTCGACTTCTTCAAGAAGTACAATGACTTTTACGGCCATCAGGCCGGTGACCGCTGCCTGATCCTGGTCGCAAGCGTCCTCAATGACACGCTGAAGCCACTCAATGCCTCTGTCGGCCGTTATGGTGGCGAAGAATTCATCGTGCTGTCGCGCGTAACCGGTCGCGATCAGGTCATGGCTCTGTGCGAAATCATCCGTAGCGCGGTCGAGGGCCTGCATCTGGTGCACGACCAGCGCCGCGACGGACAGGCCTTCGTGACGGTCAGCGTCGGGGCATCCTATTCGCGGCCGCAGACGGGGCCGAAGCTGGAACGCATCATCAACGAGGCGGACCGGGCCCTTTATTCGGCCAAGGCAAACGGCCGCAACTGCATCCGTCTGTTCAATCCGAATGACCCGCTGACCTCAGACGACAACGAGAACATTGCCGCCACGCTCCGCATGGCGATCAAGAACGATCTCGTGCATCTCGTCTACCAGCCGATCCAGAACCTGCGCACGGGACGCGTCGAAGCAGTCGAATCCCTCATGCGTATGAAGATGATCGATGGCACGCCGCTGTCGCCGGCGCAGTTCATCCCCGTTGCCGAACGCACCGGCGCAATCCTCGATCTCGGCCTCTGGGCAATTCGCCGCGCCTGCACGGAGGTGCTCGCCACAGGCATTGCGCCTATGGCCAGCGTCAACGTTTCGGCCATCCAGCTCAAGTCGCGCGGCTTTGCGCTTGCTGTATCGACGATCCTCGAAGAGACCCGCGTATCCGGCTCCCAGCTTGCCTTCGAGATCACCGAGGGCATCGACATGGAAGGGCAGTCGGATGTCATCCGCTGCATCACCGACCTGCAGGCGCTCGGCATCCGCATCTGGCTCGACGACTTCGGCACGGGCTTTGCCGGCCTGTCGTGGCTGCGCCTCTTCCCCTTCGACACCGTCAAGATCGACCGCTCCTTCCTGCAGGATGCCCGCCGCCCGGCCGGACGCGCCATGCTCGAGGACATCATCCGCCTCATTCGCAATCGCGGCCTGAAGATCCTCATCGAAGGCCTCGAGACCGCCGATCATGTGGAACTGATGCACGAGCTCGGGATCGAGCTTGGCCAAGGCTACTATCTGGGACGTCCGGTTCCGATCGAAGATGTGCGGATCAAGGCCTTTCCGCGGCTTGCGAGCGTGAGCGCGGTGTAACCTTAGACCTCGCTGATCGCCCCAGATTTGGACGATCGGCGCCCCTCTGATCTTCGAACGAAATCAGTAGTATCCGGCCGAAATTACTTCGGATCGGATACAGGCATGAACGCGGTCGATGCGACATTAAGGGCCGGACACGAGGAGTTTTCTGAGAAGCTCCTCAAGCACACCTCCATCAAGGTCAGCGACGACTACCTGGAAGCCTTTCGCAGGCATGTCGAGCCGGTCCACTACGCGGCGGGCACAGTGATGTTCCGCAAGGGCGACGACAGCAGCTTCGCCATTCTGATTGCCGAAGGAGAGGTCGAAGTCTACGACCAGGAAAGCGGCAACGTGCTCGCCGTTTCCGGCGATGGCACCCTGATCGGCGAACTCGGCATGATCAGCGGCGATCCCCGCAGTGCTTCTGCCCGGGCGCTGACCGCCGTACGCGGCTGGAAGATCGAACGGTCCGACTACCGCGAATTCCTGAGCGACCGGCC
>JAIXSF010000183.1 GCA_027484835.1 Rhizobiaceae bacterium
ACCTGCCAGGCCTCGGCTGGGTCGGCTTCGATGCGGCCAACAACCATTGCCCCGACGCCCGTTATGTCCGGCTGGCGACTGGCCTGTGTTATTCCGATGCAGCTCCCGTCTCCGGCATGCGGATCGGCATTGCCGGCGAAGATCTGACGGTCACGCTGGTGGTCGAACCGTCGCAGAGCCAGAGCCAGTCGCAAAGCTGATCGAAGGACATAGGCAGGCGGAGGGCGCTCCCTTCGCAAGCCCCGCACCACATCGGGCGTCTAGGCTCAGATGAAGACGCGGCGCAGCCGCAGCGAAGGTCGAGGCACGCATGCTGTTCGGAAAGTCCCTCTTTCAGTCGGTCGTCGACAGGCTCGGCGAAGAGGCGGAAGACCAGGAAACGGCCGAAGAGCCCGGCTTTCGTATCTCAGGCCTCGCGACAAGCTTCATTCCCGAAACAACAGATCAATCGACGCCAGGTGCACGCCCTCAGGCCGACCAGCGGCTCGACGCCTATTTCTCCTTGATGGCAGACGAAAACGAACAGGAGCTGGTTGACATCGAGCCGCCGGCTCCCCCAACCCCGCAGCCACCGGCCTGGATCGATCGGCTTTCACCGCAGGATATCGCGGCGGATCTCGGGCTTTTGAAGGAGGATGATCGCGACAGACTTCAGGAGCGTCGGCGCGCCTTCGCCCGGGATAATCATCCCGATACGGTCGCTGCGGAGTATCGCGATGCGGCAACCATGCGAATGAAGATAGCGAACCGGCTGGTCGACGATGCGATCAGCCGGTCTTCCTTGGCTCAAAAGCGGTAAGGATCAGTCGTAGAGGCGCTTCAGCAGCCGATTGACCGTGTCGCGCTCCGCGACACCGCCCAGCTGATCGAGGACCCATTGCTCGTGATCGATCCAGATCGGCATCAGCTCTTCGAGATAGGCCTCACCTGCCGGCGTCATGTAGAGCGACTGCACGCGGCGGTCGGTCTCGGACTTGCGCCGTTCGATGAACCCCTTGTTCTCAAGACCGTCAACGATGGCGACGAAATTCGCCCGCTGGATGCCGAGAGCCTCGGCCACCTCGCTCTGCTTCGAACCCTGATTGTTGATCAGGAGCAGCAACACCGCGAAATCGGTCGGGCGAAGACCTTTTGAAGAAAAAGCTTCGTTGAAATGCTGAAATACAGCGAGCTGTGCCCGCCTTAACCGATACCCCACCGCGTCGTTCATGACTGAAAAGTCGAGCTTCGACGCATCGGGTACGAATTCATCCATAGTAACTTCCGGCATATCCCCGCCATAGCCATTATTGCCCCTCAGGCAAACTGCCGTTTACGTCAGCAGCCCCCCTGCAACGATACTATCCGTTTCAGTAGACGCCACAAGAGCCGAACATCAACCCTTTTGCACCCTTGCCACAATTTTGAACGCTCGCCGCTCATTTCTACGACGCTGCACGCTGAAGGCGACCTTGAGATCGAGCATTTGATCAGGATTTGGCCATTTTGCCCGACCCGCCCGCGTGACGACCGGTTTACCACAGGCCGGTCGTTCTTTTTCGGATTGAAGCGCAGGGACGACTGCGCTATGACCGCTCTGGAACGGCGAGTCAGATCGCTGGCGGAAGCACCCGTAGCTCAGCTGGATAGAGTGTTGGATTCCGATTCCAAAGGTCACAGGTTCGAATCCTGTCGGGTGCGCCATTTCCTGCTTCATTGACATTATGTCTTCTGGCCGCTGCCGAGTGGCCGGCGCTGTTTTGGCTTGATCGCAAGCGGCAAAGAGCCCTCTGGCCGCCAAGCGAATCAAGCCTCACCCCAGTCCAATCACCACCGCCGAGCATGTCGTCCTGACCCGTTACCCCCGCAGTAACAAGGACTTGATTGGATTGTGTGCGCTTGACGCTTGGGTTGCGACCTTTGAGCAGTCTTGCCTACGTTGCACCACTGGACTTTGACGAAAGACAATTCCATCCTTCCTCAGTAACGGCAAGCGGTTGGGAGTGACTGCAATACCGTCAAAAATGGGCGCCGCAGAGCGCTCCGGGGGGAGAACCATGGAACATACCTTCACGCCGCCACGGCCGTGGCTGGCGGCCTATGGCGCAGCCATACCGCAGGAGCTCGGAAGCCTGCGTTACCGCAGCATCGCTGACCTCGTCGAAACCGCCTGTGCAGGCAATGGCAACCGCAAGGCCTTCACCTGCGTCGTGCCCAACGGCATGAACGGCAGCCTGACCTATGCCCAGATCGGCGAAATGTCGGATGCGTTTGCCGCCTTTCTGCACCATGACTGCGGCCTGCGCGCCGGTGATCGGGTGGCGGTCCAGCTACCCAATGGCCTGCCCTACCCGGTCGTTGCCTTCGGCGTCTTCAAGGCCGGCTGCATTCTGGTCAACACCAATCCGCTCTACACGCCGAGCGAGATGATCCACCAGTTCAACGATGCAGGCGCCAAGGCACTCGTCATCGTCGACATGTTCGCCGACAAACTGGCAGAGGTCGTGCCGAAGACAGGCATCGGCACCGTGATTCTGGCCGGCGTGCCGGAATTCTTCCCGAAGATCCCGGAGACGATCATCCGTGGCGTGCAGAAGCTGTGGAGCAAGGCACTGCCGCCAGTGCCGGCACTCGCGGTGCCGGTCCTGCGGATAAAGGAAGCCCTGAACAAGGGCCGCGCCCACCGCGCAGACGTAAAGGCCATGTGGGAAAATACAGGTCCGGACGATCTGGCCTTGCTACAGTATACGGGAGGGACGACGGGCGTCGCCAAGGGAGCGATGCTGACCAATCGCAACATCCTCACCAATCTCGATCAGGTCCGGGCCGTCGCAGGCGACGTCATGGCGCGCGAGGATCTGGTTCTGACGGCGCTGCCGCTGTACCACATCTTCGCTTTTACCGCGAACCTGATGACGTTCTTCGAACTCGGCGCCCGCAACATCCTGATCCCCTCGCCCCGTCCGGTGCAGAACCTGCAGCGGGCGATCGAAAACTATCCGATCACCTGGATCACAGGCGTCAACACGCTGTTCAACGGGTTGATGAACGAGGAGTGGTTTGCGGCCTATCCGCCGAGAAAGCTGAAGGCCGCCATCGCCGGCGGCACCGCCCTGCATGAGGCCGTCGCGACGCGCTGGCGAATGATGACGGGTACGCCGATTGCCGAAGGCTATGGCCTCAGCGAAACCTCCCCGCTGGTGAGCTTCAACCCGCTCGACGACCGCGGCAAGCCCGGCAGCATCGGCATCCCGGTGCCAGGCTGCGATGTCATCCTCCTCGATCCGGACGGCAAGCCCGTGCCGACCGGCGAGCCCGGCGAACTGACGGTCCGTGGCAGTCAGGTCATGCAGGGCTATTGGCAGCGGCCGGACGAAACAACCGCCGCCCTGCAGAACGGCTGGTTCGCCACCGGCGACATCGCCGTCATGGACGAGGACGGTTACCTCAGGATCGTCGACCGCAAGAAGGACATGGTGCTCGTCTCCGGTTTCAACGTCTACCCCAACGAGGTCGAGGATGCGCTGGCACGAATGGATGCGGTGCTCGAAGCTGCAGTCGTTGCCATCCCGGACGCAAAGACCGGCGAAGCAGTGCGCGCCTATGTGGTGAAGAACCCGGACCACTCCGGCGACCTGACCGACGAGGATGTCCGCGCCCATTGCCGCAAACTGCTCAGCGACTACAAGGTGCCCAAATCCGTCGTCTTCCGCGAAACGCTCCCGAAATCGCCGATCGGCAAGATCCTGCGCAAGGATCTGAAGGCCGAGGTCGCGAGCGAATTCAAGCGATAAGCGAGGGAGACGAAACATGTTGACGGATTTTGAAACCACCCTGCTCGGCATCATGATGATGGTGATCATGCTCGGCATGGGCGCCTCCATGACCTGGCGCGACATCCTGCTCGCCTTCCGCAAGCCGAAAGGCATTCTGGTCGGCCTGCTCTGCCAGTATATGATCATGCCATTCCTGGGCTATTCGCTGGCCGTGATCCTCGACCTACCCCCGGCCATGGCAGCAGGCCTCATCGTCATCGGCTGCATGCCGGGCGGCACGACCAGCAACATCTTCACTTATTTTTCCAAAGGCGTGCTGGCGCTCTCGATCATGATGACGACCGTCTCCACCCTGGTGGCCGTGGTCACGGTCCCCCTGCTGATCAGCTTCTACAGCCAGCTTGCCGGCCTCGGCGGCGAGTATGTCATTCCGGCGGGCAACGTCGCCCAGGTCTTGGTGGTGCTGATTGTCCCGACAGCACTCGGCATGGTCATCCGCAAGCTCAACGCCAATGTCGGCGCGTCGATCGAGATGGTCGGGTCGCTGTTGGGTATCTTCGTCATCCTGTTCCTGATCGGATCCTGGGTACCGCGCAATTATCAGATGCTGCTCGAGACACCCTTCCCTGTCTACATCGCGGCCGTGGGTGTTGGCCTGACCGGAATGCTGCTTGGCTACTGGCTGGCACGCGCCCTGCGTCAGGACAGCAACCGCTCGCGCACGATCAGTCTCGAAACGGGTATCCAGAACGGACCGCTGGCGGCCCTGATCGTGACGCTGACATTCTCCGGCACCCAGCAGCAGGAAGTCCTCTTCATCCCGATCCTCTACAGCCTGTTCATCGTCATCACCTCGTCGATGATCACCATCTGGTACCGCCGCAACGCGACCCTTGAAGCGATGGCACGAGACACTGCGAAGGTCAGAGCCTGAAGACAGACGACTGCAGGCCCTGAGCATGGGTCACCGTTAAGACCAAACACTCCGGCCCGTGAACTCGATAGACTGAGGGCTGCCTCGCGGTCATCGCCGAGAGAAATACCCTGTCCCAGACGCAAGAACCCCGCCCTTTCGGACGGGGTTCTTTGTTTCTTGGGCTGATGTGACGTGGCGGTCAGCCAGATCAGAGTGCCTGGTAGGCTGCGACGATGGCCGAGACCTGATCGGAGTTCAGAGCCTGAACCTGAGCAGTGGTGACTGCGAGGAGCTGGTCACTGCTGAGGCCCGTGATGTCGTCGGTCGACAGGCCTGCAATCGCGGAGGTCGTGATTGCTGCGATGTCTGCCGTCGAGAACACTGCCAGATCCGCGCTTTCCAGGGCGCTGATGGCCCCCGAGTTCAGCGCTGCGACCTGCGTCGCGCTCAGGGCCTCGATCTGATCGGTTGTCATCGCGACCAGCTGGTCGGTCGACAGAGAACCGATGACGCGAGAGCTAAGGGCAGTCACCTGGCCGGTCGACAGCGATACGAGGCTGTCGGAGGTCAGGCTCTGCGCCTGTGCCGTGGTCAGGGCCGCGACCTGAGCAGTCGACAGGCCGTCGATCTGATCGGAGGTCAGGCTCTGTACCTGCGCCGTGGTCAGCGAGGCCACCTGCGTCGTTGTCAGACCGGCGAGCTGGGCCGAAGTCAGTTCGGCGAAGTTCGTGGTCGACAGCGCCGCGATCGTCCGGGTGCTCAGCGAACCGAGTTCCGTCGAGCTGAAGGTTGCCATGTCTTCGGTCTCGAGACCCGCGATGGCCTGTGCACTCAGGGCACCGAGCTGTGCACTCGTCAGGACACCGACCTGATCCGTGGTGAGAGCGGTGACCTGATCAGAGGTCAGCGAGGCGAAGATGCCGGTCTTCAGGGCTGCGATCTGGTCGGTCGAGAACGAAGCGAGGTTCTCTGTCGACAGGGCCGCAATCTGCGTGCTGCTCAGGGCGCTGACCTGAAGTGTCGTCAGACCATCGATGTCATCCGTGGTGAGGACACCGATCTGGGCAGTGGTGATGAAGGCGACCTGCGTCGTCGTCAGACCAGCGAGCTGCGTAGAGCCGAGGGCTGCGAAGTTGTCGGTCGACAGGGCACCAAGAGCGCGGAAGTTCATGGCCGCGAGATCAGCAGAGTTGAAGGTCGCGACATCCTCGGTTGCCAGACCAGCGACCCCAGTGGAGGAGAGCGCCGAGATCTGGGCCGTCGACAGGACGCCGAACTGGTCGGACGTCATGGCGGCGATCTGATCCGAGTTCAGCGTCGCGATACCGGAGGTCGAGAGACCCGGAACCTGGGCGGTCGTGATGGCCGCCAGAGCACTCGTGGTCAGCGAAGCAACCTGTCTGGAGCTCAGTGCCGAGACCTGCGACGATGTCAGGCCGACGATCGCATCGGAGGTCAGAGCCGCGACCTGTGCAGTCGACAGGGCGCCAATCTGGGCCGACGTCAGCCCGGCCACCTGGGCCGAGGTGAGCGATGCGATGCTATCGGTGCTGAGTACCCCGATCACGCGGCTCTGAAGAGCTGCGATCTCGCCGGAGTTGAAGGTCGCAACATCCTCAGTGGCGAGGCCAGCGGCTGCCGCCGAGCTCAGCTGCGAGAGCTGGGCCGTGGACAGGGCGCCGATCTGCGCGGTGCTGAGGGCTGCGATCTGCGCCGAATTCAGGCTTGCAATGGCGCGGCTGTTGATGGCTGCGATCTGATCCGTACCGAGAGCTGCCAGTGCATCGCTCGAGACGCCGGTGATGGCGGCCGACGAGATCACTGCAATCTCGGAGGTCGAGAAGGTGGCGATGTCGTCCGATGCGAGAGCGGCCAGGTCAGAAGAGCTCAGGGCCGCGATCTGGCCGGAGTTGAGCGCTGCAACCTGGTCGGTGCTCAGGGCTGCCAGCTGGTCGGTGGTCAGTGCACCGATCGCACGGGAGTTCAGAGCAACAATCTGATCGGTCGAGAGCGAGGCGACGCTGTCGGTCGACAGTGCCACGATCTGAGCCGAGCTCAGGGTCGCCACCTGGCTGGTGCCGAGGCCGTCAAGCTGGTCACTGATCAGCGTGGAGACCTGCGCCGTGGTCAGCGAGGCAACCTGCGCCGTCGTCAGGCCACCGAGCTGGACGCTGTCGAGTACCGCGATATTGGCAGTCGAGAGCGAAGCAATGGCACGCGAGGAGAGAGCGGCAAGGTCGGTGGAAGCGAAGGCATCCACATCATCCGTCTCAAGGCCGGCCACTGCTGCCGTGGAGAGCTGCGAGAGCTGGCTGGTCGTGAGTGCACCCACCTGATCGGAGGACATCGCGGCGACCTGAGCAGAGCCCAGGGCTGCAATGGCCCGGGTGTTGATCGCAACCACCTGATCGGTGGAGAGCGAAGCAAGCGCATCCGAGGTCAGGGCATTGACTTGCGAGCTGGACAGCAGGGCAACCAATGCAGTGGTCAGGCCGTCGAGCTGGTCACTGACCAGGGTCGCGATCTGGGCCGTCGTCAGTGCGGTAAGCTGGCTAGACGTCAGACCGGCGAGCTGTGTGCTGTCCAGCGCTGCGATGTTGGCCGTCGAGAGAGCGGCAACGGCACGCGAGGAGAGAGCAGCAAGATCGGTGGAGCTGAAGGTATCGATGTCCTCGGTCTCGAGACCGGCGACAGCGGCCGTCGTCAGGGCTGCAAGCTGGCCGGTGGTCAGCACGCCAACCTGGGCCGAGGAGAGTGCAGCGACCTGGGCGGAGCCGAGGGCGGCGACTGCCCGGGTGTTGATGGCAACGACCTGGTCAGTCGAGAGCGAAGCAAGCGCATCCGAGGTCAGAGCATTGACCTGCGAGCTGGAGAGCATCGCAATCAGGGCCGTGGTCAAGCCATCCAGCTGGTCGCTGATCAGTGTCGAGACCTGGGCTGTGGTGAGTGCACCAATCTGGCTGGTCGTCAGACCGGCAAGCTGTGCACTGTCGAGCGCTGCGATGTTGGCGGTCGAAAGAGCGCCGACGGCACGCGAGGAGAGTGCGGCGAGATCCGTGGAGCTGAAGGCATCCACATCCTCGGTCTCGAGACCTGCAACAGCGGCTGTCGACAGGGCGGCAAGCTGGCCGGTGGTTAGGGCGCCGATCTGGTCGGAGGACATTGCGGCGATCTGGGCGGAGCCAAGGGCTGCAATGGCGCGGCTGCTGAGTGCGATGACCTGATCGGTCGAGAGCGAAGCCAGAGCATCCGTGGTCAGGGCGTTGACCTGCGAGCTGGAGAGCGACGAAACCTGGCTCGTCGTCAGACCATCGAGCTGATCGCTGTCGAGGATCGCAACCTGGGCGGTGCTGAGCGATGCCAGCTGGCCGGTGGTAAGGCCGGAGATCTGTGTGCTGTCGATCAGAGCGAGATTGTCGGTCGACAGAGCCGCGATGGCGCGGGAGTTGAGGACCGCAATTTCTGCCGAGGTCAGAGTTCCGATGGCGTCAGAGTTCAGGCCGCGGATCGCAGCAGACGTGAGGTTGGCGAGCTGGCCGGTCGACAGGGCGCCGAACTGGGCGGACGTCAGGACGTTCAGCTGGTCAGAGCGGAGCGAAGCGATGGCACGGGTGCTGATCGCGCCGAGCTGGGCGGTGTCGAAGGATGCGATCGCATCCGTGGTCAGCGCAGCAACCTGGCTGGAGGAAAGCGTTGCAATCTGGCTTGTCGTCAGGCCGTCGACCTGGTCGCTGGTGATGGCACCGACCAGCTGGGTCGAGAGAGCGGCGAGCTGGGCGCTGGTAAGACCAACCACCTGAGCAGACGTCAGCGTTGCGAACTTGTCGGTGGCAATGGCGGCCAGCGAGCGCGACTGCAGGGCTGCGATATCGGCAGAGTCGAAGGTTGCGAGGTCTTCGGTTTCCAGGGCGCGGACGGCGGCAGACGTCAGGGCATTGATCTGGGCCGTCGACAGAGCACCGACCTGGTCGGAGGTCAGGGCGGCGACCTGAGCGCTGCTGAGCGCGGCGATGGCGCGGCTGCTGATCGCAGCCACCCGGTCGGTCGTCAGCGCGCCGATCTTGTCGGACGTGATGCCGGGGATGACAGCCGAGGTCAGCGTGGCGATTTCGGCCGTGCTGAAGGTGTTCAGGTCGTCGCTCGAAAGGGCGGCGAGGTCACTGGAGCTCAGTGCTGCGATCTGGCCAGAAGTCAGGGCCTGGATCTGGTCGGTCGACATTGCGTCCAGCTGGACCGAGGTCAGGGCGCCAACGGCACGGCTGCTGAGTGCGGCCACCTGATCGGTCGAGAGCGAGGCAATGCTGTCGCTTCCGAGAGCCACGATCTGAGCGGAGCTGAGGGCCGCGACCTGACCGGTGCTGAGACCGTCGAGCTGGTCACTGTCGAGCACGGCGATCTGAGCGGTCGTCAGGATACCGATCTGAGTGGTGGAGAGGCCTGCGAGCTGAGCGGAAGTGAGGACCGCGACATTGTCCGTGGACAGGGCAGCAAGAGCGCGGGAGTTGAGCGAGGCAAGTTCGGTGGAGCTGAAGGTCGCGACGTCTTCGGTTTCGAGACCGGCGACGGCGGCCGACGACAGGGCAGCGATCTGGCCGGTCGAGAGGGCAGCAACCTGATCGCTCGACAGAGCGGCGACCTTTGCGGAGGTCAGGACGCCGATTACGCGGCTCGAAAGCCCTGCAACCTGGTCGGTCGACAGGGAGGCGAGCGTGTCGCTGCTGAGGGCGAGAGCCTGGGCGCTGGTGAGGCCGGCGAGCTGTGCGGTGCTCAGACCATCAGCCTGGTCGGACGTGAGAACGCCGATCTGGGCAGTGGTGAGACCAGCGATCTTGGTGGAGTTCAGGCCGGCAAGCTGGGCCGAATCGAGCGATGCGAAGGCGTCGGTCGACAGAGCGGCAAGCGTGCGGGACGCAAGCGCTGCAACGCCATCCGACGACAGCGTATCGAGATCGTCAGTGCCGAGACCGGCAATGTTCGAGGTGGTGAGCGCAGCAAGCTGTGCAGTCGTCAGAACATCGACTTGGTCGGTGGTCAGTGCAGCGATCTGTGCGGATGTGAGAACGCCGATATTGCGGCTGCCGAGCGCCACAACCTGATCGGTGGAGAGCGATGCGAGCGCGTCGGTGGTGAGCGCAGAAGCCTGACGCGACGTCAGAGCCGAAAGCTGTGTGGAGGTCAGACCGTCGATCTGGTCGGATGTCAGGTTGGCAATGACCGTCGTCGAGAGCGAAGCGATCTGGGTGGAGGTGAGGCCAGACAACTGAGTCGACGTCAGGGCCGCAAAGTTGGTGGTGGAAAGACCGGCCAGGGCGCGCGTGCTGAGCGTGGACAGTTCGGTGGAGCTCAGCGTCGCGATGTCGTCGGTTTCAAGACCTGCAAGACCAAGGCTGCTCAGCGAGTTCAGCTGGGAGGTCGAAAGTGCGGCGAACTGGTCGGACGTCAGAGCAGCAACCTGGGCCGAGTCGAAGACGCTCAGAAGGCGGCTGGACAGTGCCGAAATCTTGGCGCTGTCGATGACGGCCAGCTGGTCGACCGACAGGCCGCGAACGGCGCCCGTCGAGATCGCGCTGAGCTGGGACGAGCTCAGGCCATCGAAGTCATCCGTCTGCAAGGCACCGATCTGGGCCGAGGAAAGCGCAGCCACCTGGGCGGTGGTCAGCGCAGCGACGTCGGAGCTCGTGAACGAGGCGATTACCGTCGTCGCCAGCGTCTTGATCTGGTTGACGGTCAGAGATGAGATAATCGAAGTCATGTGACGCGCGCCTTTAACGTTTGCGGTTGGCCGTTGCATTCCTCTTGCCACCGGTCGCGGGAGCACTCGTGGTGCTTCGCCGTCACGACCCCAGGAGCATCCTGCTCCTTCAGCGGCTTCCTCACGCAGGTCGACTCGGATGGGTCCGGTCTCGTGCGATGTCCTTGCGGACAAATATCTTGGGCTGGAACATGGCTCGGACGAGCCTGGCGGTGGAGAGGGCATCATGCAGCAGAAATGATCTCTGCTTCCCACACCTGTTAGCGAAGCACGCCTTTACGTGACACGCTTGATGCCTCACCCGACGCCGCGAAACGACGAGGGTAAGACGAGTCTCCCTCAGATGATTAAGGCACACACTCTAATTTTGTCTTAACAAAATAGACGCGAACTGGAAGGGTTCTTTTTAGGTTTGAGTATCAATTGACGATCCTCTTAACAAACCCATCCCAAACAAGAAGCAAATTTGCAAGAGCAGAGATGAACTCGGGCATCGCTACGCAAGCCCAAAGCAAGCTAGGCCACATAGGTATTGAACACACGCCGCTGCGCGGGAACGAAACCTGGCCGATCAGGCCCCCAACAGATGTGATGTCGATGGTGATACATACAGCATTCGCCCCGGAGCAGAACGCTCAGCTTGCAACGGCGCTGGATCAGGCCCGACGCCAGCAGCTCTCCCTTCTCGATGTTCTCAAGCTCGCCGAACAATGGGGCGCTGCAGGACAGCCAGCCCTTTCGGCCGAGCTCTATAAGTCCTGGACCGCCTTCAATGAGCAAAGTCCTCTCCTTCATCTTGCTCTGTTCAACTATTCCGTGACGTTGAAGCAGCTCGGCGACACAGCCGGCGCCGTCAATGCTCTGAAGGCAGCTCTCCGCGCGCAGCCGATGATGGGCCAGGCCCATATCAATCTTGGCCGCAATTACGAGGATGCCGGCCTCGGCGCCCTCGCCATCCAGCAGTGGCGCTCCTATGTCGATGCAACGGCGGAAATCACGCCGGACAAGTCCGTTCACCGGCTGATGGCGCTCCAGCACATCGGGCGCGTCATGGAAGGTGCAGGCCTCCTCGAAGACGCCGAGAACGCGCTCTGGCAGGCAATCGAACTGCGGCCCGACAAGCCGGAGGCTGGTCAGCACTGGATTTCCGTCCGCCAGCACCAGTGCAAGTGGCCGGTCGTCCAGGGATCCGAATTCGTCACGAAGCGTCAGATGCTCGATGCGATCTCGCCGCTGCCGCTGGCCTGCTACGCCGACGACCCGCTCTACCAGATGGCCAAGGCCCATCGCTACTACAAGATGCTCGCCGGTCGTCCCGACCCGGCGCATCTGAACAAGCCAGAGCCGCGCCAGAAGAGCGGTACCGGCCAGCGCCTGCGCATCGGCTATGTCTCATCCGACCTTCGTGACCATGCCGTCGGCTTTGCCTTGAGCGAAGTGCTCGAATTGCACGACAAGTCTTCTGTCGAAGTTTACGCTTATTACATCGGCGAGCCGCGCACCAACGACGCGACTCAGAACCGCATGAAGGCCGTCATCGACGTCTGGCGTGATGTGACGACCATGTCCGACCTCGACGCGGCTCGGCAGATCATGGCTGATCAGATCGACATCCTGATCGATGTCAATGGCTATACCAAGCTCGCCCGCACCAAGATCTTCTCTTACCGCCCTGCCCCGGTGATCGTGAACTTCTGCGGTTATCCCGGCACCATGGCGAGTCCGGTGCACCAGTATATCATTGCCGACGAGCAGATCATTCCGCCGGGCAACGAGCTCTACTACACGGAAAAGGTTCTCCACATCCCCTGCAACCAGCCGGTCGACCGCAAGCGCGTGATCGGACCGCGCCCGAGCCGCGCCGAGGCAGGCCTGCCGGAAGACGCTTTTGTCTTCGCCTGCTTCAACGGCATGCAGAAGATCACAGAACCGGTGTTCACCCGCTGGATGGCGATCCTGACGGCAACGCCCGGCAGCATCCTTTGGCTGCTCGGCGGTTCCGAAGCCGTCAACCAGCGCCTGCGGGATCTGGCGAAATCCGCAGGGATCGACCCCTCGCGCATCTATTTCGCCTCGAAGGCACCAAACCCGAACCATCTGGCCCGCATCGCGATTGCCGACCTGTTCCTGGACACGTTCCCTTACGGCGCCCATTCGACGGCATCCGATGCCCTGACCATGGGCCTCCCCGTCCTCACGCTGCCGGGCAAGAGCTTCGCCTCTCGCTTCTGCAGCAGCATCGTCAAGTCGGCGGGAATCCCCGAACTGATCTGCACGACGCCGGACGACTACGTCCAGAAGGCCGTAGCACTTGCCAGAGACAAGGCAGAGCTTGGCCGCATCCGCGCCTCGCTGCAGGCGCAGCGCGACACCTGCGCGCTGCGCGACATCCCGCGCCTCGTTCGCCGCCTGGAAGAGCTTTACTGGCAGATGCAGGGTGAACGCGAACGCGGCGAGACCCCGGTTCCGGACCTCTCCAACATGGAAATGTATTACGAGATCGGCACGGAGGTCATGCTCGGCGAGGTCGAGTTCGAAGACGAGGCCACCTATCGCAAGCGCTACAGCAGCCGGATTGCCAACTGGCACGATTTCCATCCGGTACCGGCCGATACCCGGTTGTGGCCCAAGAGCGGCGCATAATCGGGTGCAACACAGACGGAAGTGGGCTGGGAGAGAAGCGTGGCGCCTGTAATACTCGTGACATTCGCGGGCCGTGAGGCCCGGATGGAAATCCTCAACAAATATGTCCGCAGGGCCATGGCCGACGGGCTGATCGACGAATGGCACATCTGGGATTTCACCCGGTCAGCGGCAGACCATGCCTGGGTCACCCGGGAATTCGGCCCGCTGCGCCATATGGGCGATGCAGTCGCCTATCAGACCTGTGGCCACGCCTCCCTCCGGGCGCCGCTGCGCCTCGAAGCAAAGATCACCAACGACCTGCATATCGCCGTGCTGCCGAAGGAT
>JAIXSF010000144.1 GCA_027484835.1 Rhizobiaceae bacterium
GAACCAATCTCACCGCCTCAAGCTTGTACTCGCGGCTGAACTTCCTTCGTTGCATTCATGCACTCCAGTTTCATTGGAAGCACCTTAACTCGGTGTCCAAGAAACCGGCAGCAGGCCACAGTGACCTTTTGCTTTGGTACTCGGTGTCGATCTCGGCTGACAGCTGGCGTGCTATCACTGCCTGATCCATCATTGCCTTGAACTTGTCTTGCATGAAGTGTGCTGTCTCAATGGCGGCCAGGATCGATGCAATACGCCTTCGGCTTCCAGGGCCGGCGGTTGGCGGCCCGGTATGCTTACAATCACGACTTTCCGGATCAATTGCGGGATGTTGCCGACCTGCTGCTCTTTGTGAAATCCGGGCGATGACGGCATCTCGCCGACGCTTTGTTGCGCTTGATGGCGGCTGCAAAATCGTTGGCCGAATGGTCAGCCGTCTTCCGGACTGCGAGTACGTTCGGCAGGATCTTGTCTACAATTTGTCTGAAGACATCCATGTGCAAGGGTTGCCGGGAGAAAGGGCGAGCACACGGTCTCCGAGTACGTTCCGCAGAATGGTCTTGTGATTGCTGCAACAGGCTTTGCCAAGACGGTCAAAAGCAAGTCCGGCCACCGCATCCCATAAGCAGGTGGCCGGACGAACACACATGCGGCTCGGTTCTATGCCGAAATACTGATGTCATGCATGTCTTCAACCACGTGCTGACGCAGCGGCCTGTTGCCGGCAAGCAAGCGAGCGAGCAGGTAAAAGACCGGTGTCATGAAGATCCCGAATAGCGTGACACCGATCATGCCTGAGAAGACGGCGATACCCATGGCGGAGCGCATCTCCGCGCCCGCGCCGGTCGACACAACGAGCGGGATCACACCCATGATGAAGGCCATCGAGGTCATCAGGATCGGGCGAAGGCGCAGACGGCTGGCTTCGATTGCTGCCTGGAACGGCGTCCGGCCCTGGAACTCTAGCTCTCGCGCGAATTCGACGATCAGGATCGCATTCTTGGCGGATAGGCCGACCAGCACGACCAGACCGATCTGCGTGAAGATGTTGTTGTCCCCGCCCGTGTACCAGACACCCACCAGGGCGGCGAGCACGCCCATCGGCACGATCATAATGATCGACAGCGGTAGCGTCAGGCTCTCGTATTGTGCCGCCAACACCAGGTAGACGAGGAGCAGCGCAAGCGGGAATACGATGATACTCGAATTGCCGGCCAGGATCTGCTGGTAGGTCAGGTCCGTCCATTCGAAATCGATGCCGGCGGGCATGGTTTCCTCAAGGATTTTTTCCATCGCCACCTGTGCCTGGCCTGAGGAAAAGCCAGGGGCCGGACCACCGTTGATATCGGCAGCCAGGAAGCCGTTGTAACGGGTGGTGCGTTCCGGCCCCGTTGACGTTTCGACCTTCAAGAGTGCGGAGAGCGGGATCATCTCGCCGCTTGCCGAGCGCACCTTCAACTGGCCGATGTCTTCGGGCTTGGCGCGATACTGGGCGTCGGCCTGGACGCGGACGCTGTAGGTGCGGCCAAAGGCGTTGAAGTCGTTGACATAAAGCGAGCCCAGATAGATCTGCAGCGTCTGGAAGACGTCCGTCACGGAGACGCCGAGCTGCTGTGCCTTGACCCTATCAAGATCGGCAAACAACTGCGGAACATTGACCTGGAAGCTTGAGAAAATGCCTGCAAGCTCTGGCGTCTGGTAGGCCTTGGCGAGGACTGCCTTTGTCGTTTCGTCGAGCGTCTCATAACCGAAGCCGGCCCGGTCCTCGATCTGCAATTTGAAGCCGCCGGTCGAGCCGAGGCCGTTGACGGGTGGCGGCGGGAACATGGCGATGAAGGCGCCATCGATGGCCGCAAATTTTTGATTGAGTGCCATGGCGATCGCGCCACCGGACAGGGACGGATCTTTACGCTCCTCGAAGTCGTCGAGAACGGCAAAGACGATTCCTGCATTGGAGCCGATGGTGAAGCCGTTGATCGACAGGCCCGGGAAGGCGAGTGCATTCTTCACACCCGGCTCCTGCAACGCCATATCGCTCATCCGGCGGATGACCTCTTCCGTGCGGTCGAGCGTTGCGCCATCCGGCAATTGGGCAAAACCGATGAGATACTGCTTGTCCTGTGCTGGCACGAAGCCGCCGGGTACCGTGGTGAACATGCCGTAGGTCGCGGCGACCAGGGCGAGATAGATCACCATCACCAGGCTCTTGCGGCCAAGCAGACCGCCGACAGTGCGGCCATAGCCGTTGGATGCGGCACCGAAGGCGCGGTTGAAGCCCCGGAAGAACCAGCCGAGAAGGCTATCCATGATGCGGGTGAGCCGATCCTTGGGCGCGTGATGGTCCTTGAGCAGCAGAGCCGCCAGCGCCGGCGACAGGGTCAGCGAATTGATCGCCGAGATGACCGTCGATATCGCAATCGTCAGGGCGAACTGACGATAGAACTGGCCGGAAAGGCCGGTGATGAAGGCGAGCGGCACGAAGACCGCGACGAGCACCAGAGCAATCGCGATAATCGGTCCTGAGACTTCTCTCATGGCGCGGTACGTGGCCTCGCGGGGAGAGAGCCCGTTTTCGATGTTGCGTTCCACATTCTCCACGACGACGATCGCGTCATCGACCACGATCCCGATCGCCAGCACCAGACCGAACAGGGTCAGCGCGTTGATCGAGAAGCCGAACGCATACATGACCGCGAAAGTGCCGATGATCGAGACGGGCACAGCGATCAGGGGGATGATCGAGGCACGCCAGGTCTGTAGGAACAGGATGACCACGAGCACCACGAGCGCAATCGCCTCGAGAAGCGTATCGACGACCTTGTCGATCGAGGCTCGCACGAATTCCGTCGTATCGTAGACAATCTCGAAGCGCACACCGTCGGGCATCGCCTGCTGCAGATCGGCCATCGTCTGCTGCACGGCATCGGATATGGCAATGGCGTTGGAGCCAGGGGCCTGGAAGATCGGAATGGCGACGGCCGGCTCACCGTCGAGAAGCGAACGGAGCGCGTATTCGGCGGCCCCCAGCTCGATGCGTGCCAGATCTGCAAGTCGGGTGATCTCGCCGTTCGGGCCGGACTTCACGACGATTGCACCGAATTCTTCCGGGGTCTGAAGGCGGCCCCGTGCATTGATGTTCAATTGCAGATCGACGCCTTCAAGCGACGGCGAAGCGCCGATCGTGCCGGCGGCCGCCTGGACGTTCTGCTGGGCGATGGCGCTGGTGATGTCGCTTGCGGCCAGACCGTGCTCCGCCACCTTTTGCGGATCAAGCCAGATGCGCATGGAATAATCGCCGGCACCGAAGACCTGAACCTGGCCGACACCTTCGATACGAGCCAGCCTGTCCTTAACGTTCAACGTCGCGTAGTTGCGCAGATAGGTCAGGTCATATCGATCACCGGTCGAGACGAGATGCACCACCATCATCAGATCGGGCGAGCTCTTGACCGTCGTTACACCGAGCGCACGGACTTCCGCCGGCAGTCGCGGCTCGGCCTGGGCGACGCGGTTCTGCACCAGCTGCTGAGCCTTGTCCGGATCGGTGCCGAGACGGAAGGTGACGGTGAGGGTCAGCACGCCGTCGGAGGTTGCCTGGCTCGACATGTAGAGCATGTTTTCGACGCCGTTGATCTGCTCTTCCAGTGGCGTTGCCACCGTTTGCGAAATCACGGTCGGGTTGGCGCCGGGATAGACGGCACGCACGACGACGGACGGCGGCACGACCTCCGGATATTCCGAAATCGGAAGGGCCCTGAGGCCAATCAGGCCAGCGACAAGAATGAGGATCGAAAGCACGGCGGCAAAGACCGGCCGGTCGACAAAAAAGCGGGAGAAATTCATCTGAGGCCCCATAAGGCAGACAAGGGAAGGGCGATCCCGCAACGAAGATTGCGGGAGGCGACCTAGGTTTCATGTGCGGAGCCGAGGTGCTTGCGCCGCGTTATGCCGAAGGCATGGAATACGCCGCTGCCGGCACCCGGCGGATCAGTTCTTCAACGCCGTCTGTTCCTGCGGTGCGACCACCGCTCCTGGACGAATGCGCTGCAGGCCGCTGACGACAATACGGTCTCCGGCTTCCAAGCCGGTTTCGACGATGCGCTGACCATCGACGGCTGCCCCCAATTCGATCTGCCGATAGCTGACCGTGTTGTCGGCTGCGACGACGAAGACGAATTTCTTGTCCTGGTCGGTGCCCACGGCACGTTCGCTGATCGTCAGGCGCTCTTGCGCTTCTGCCTGGCCCAACCGGATGCGGGCGAACTGGCCGGGGATGAGGCGACCGCCGGGGTTGTCGAAAACGGCGCGAACGCGGATCGTTCCTGTCGATGCGTCGATCTCGTTGTTGATCAGTTGCAGGCGCCCTGGGATGGGTGCTGCATCGGCGCTTGCGTCCACTTCCACCGGGATCTGCTCCAGGAGCAGGCCCGCATCATTGGCCGGCAGCGTCGAGAGCACCTCGCGCAGATGGTCTTCATCGATCGTGAAGCTTGCATAGATCGGGTCGACCGAAACGAGGGTGACGAGCGACGGAGACGAGGGCCCGGCAGCGACGAGGTTGCCGACCGTGACGTCGAGGGTGCCGATGCGGCCTGCAATCGGGGCTCGGATTTCGGTGTAGGCAAGATCGAGTTCGGCGAGCTTCAAGGC
>JAIXSF010000374.1 GCA_027484835.1 Rhizobiaceae bacterium
GCCCGGGCGCTCGCGCTCGAGCCGCAGCTGATCGTCTGCGACGAAGCGGTCTCCGCCCTTGACGTCTCGGTACAGGCGCAGGTCATCGCGCTCCTCGACGGGCTGCGCAAGAAAATGGGCATCGCCTTCATCTTCATCGCCCACGACCTGCCCGTCGTGCGCGACTTCGCAGATCACGTGATGGTCATGCAGAAGGGCGAGGTGGTGGAACTCGGCACCGTGCGCGAAATTTTCGAGACACCGAAACAAGCCTACACCCAGGCACTGCTCGCCGCCGGGCTTGATCCCGATCCCGACATACAGGCGCAGAACCGAGCCGCACGGCTCAGTCGCGCCTCGTAAGTCATAAAACTCCGGAGAACACCACCATGTCGAAAAAGGCCTTCGTCGCGCTCGTCACATGTTTCAACGAGGACGAGACGATCAATTACGAAGCCACGCGTGCACAGGTCCGCCGGCAGGTGGCAGCCGGAAACAACATCATGTGCGCCGGCACTAATGGCGATTTCACCGCGCTCACCTTCGAAGAAAAGGTCAAGCTCGCGGAAGCCGTGGTCGATGAAGTCGGCGGCAAGGTCGATGTCATCGTCAATGCCGGCATGCCGGCGACCTTCGAGACGATCAAGCTTGCGAAAGAATTCGACCGGATCGGCGTCACCGCGATCGCTGTCATCACGCCCTTCTTCATCGCCTGCACCCAGGACGGCCTTGTCAGGCACTTCTCGACGGTTGCCGATGCCGTGAAGACGCCGATCTATCTCTACGACATTCCCGCCCGCACCCAGAACCACATCGAGCCGGAAACGGCCCGCAAGCTCGCAGCCCACGGCAACATCGCCGGCATCAAGGATTCGGGCGGCGCCAAGGAGACGCTGGAAGCCTATCTCGCGGTCTCCCGCGACATGCCGGGTTTCGAAGTCTATTCCGGCCCCGACCATCTGGTGCTCTGGGCGCTGCAGAATGGTGCTGCTGGCTGCATTTCCGGGCTCGGCAATGCGCTTCCCGATGTACTCGCCGGTATCATGAAGGGCTACAACGGCGGTGACATTGCGGAGGCCGAGCGTCAGCAGGCGATCTTCACGGCCTTCCGGACCGATCTCTACGCCCTTGGCTTTGCGCCTGCCATGGTCAAGCGGGCACTCTTCCTCCAGGATGCGTCGGTCGGCGCCAGTCGCCAGCCAGCGCTCTTGCCGGATCCCGAGCAGGACGCAAAGATCGCCGATATCCTTCGAAAGTTCGGCCTCTCGGTCCAGTCGCACTAGAGTACGAGGGCAGTATTTGCGACTGCGGCCTCTATGGTGTCCGCAGTCGCCATCCGTTGAGCCTCACGCCGCACTCGGCCGATGCACGGTCTTGATCTCGAGGAAGTCTTCGAGCCCGAACATGCCGCCTTCGCGGCCATTGCCCGACTGCTTGTAGCCGCCGAACGGGCTGCCATAGCGATGAGGTGCACCATTGATATGCACCATGCCGGCGCGCAGGCGCGCGGCCACGCGTTCGGCGCGGTCTAGATCCCCGGACTGGACATAGGCGGCGAGGCCGTAATTGGTGTCGTTGGCGATCTCGATCGCTTCCTCCTCGGTGTCGAAGGGAATGATCGCCAGCACCGGACCGAAGACCTCATCGCGGGCGATGCGCATCTGGTTGTTGACGCCGGCGAAGATGGTCGGCTTGACGAAGTAGCCGGTCTCGAAGCCTTCGGGCTTGCCGGGGCCACCAACCAGAAGCTCGGCGCCTTCGGCAATGCCAGCCTCGATCAGGGTCTGCACGCGGCCATACTGGATGTCGCTGACCAGCGGGCCGATATGTTCGCCGGCCTCTTCCGGATTGCCGACCTTGACCTCGCTTCCGACGCGCTGGGCGATCTCCACGGCCCGATCGTAGACCGAGCGCTGGACCATCAGGCGCGTGGGGGCATCGCAGGACTGGCCGGAATTGTTGAAGCATTCGAGCACGCTGCCGGTAATGCGCTCTTCGAGATCGGCATCCTCGAAGACGATGTTCGGCGACTTTCCGCCGAGTTCGAGGGTGACGCGCTTCACGGTATCGGCAGCATCCTTGCTGACGGCCGTGCCGGCACGGGTCGAGCCGGTAAACGACATCATATCGATATCCCGATGCTTCGAGAGGGCAGCACCGACATTGATGCCATCGCCATTCACGAGGTTGAACGTGCCGGCCGGGAAGCCGGCCTCGTGCACCATTTCGGCGTAGAGCAGGGCGTTGAGAGGCGTGAATTCTGACGGTTTCAACACGCAGGTCGAGCCGGTCGCGAGCGCCGGAACGACCTTGAGCGCGATCTGGTTGATGGGCCAGTTCCAGGGCGTGATGAGACCGCAGACGCCGATCGGCTCGCGCAGTACAATGTCGCCGTTCGGCAGTTCCTCGCGCAGCTTGATGCGCTTCAGGGCCTCGATGAAACCTTCCAGATGGCCGACGCCGACATGCGCCTGCTGATCGGTGCTCATGGTGATTGGTGCGCCGAGTTCGAGCGTGATCGTACGCGCCATTTCGTCGTAGCGGCGGGTGTAGATCTCCAGGAGCTTTTCCAGGAGGGCGATGCGGTCATCGAGGCTCGTGCGGCTGTAGCTCTGAAATGCCATCTTGGCAGCGGCGACGGCGCGATCGATGTCGGAGGCCGTCCCCATGGAGATTACGGCGATCGGCTTTTCGGTCGCCGGGTTGATGACCTCCAGATCACGCGGCGTGATTGGATCGACCCACTCGCCGTTTATGTAGAACTTGCGCTTGTCGAGCATGCTTGTCTCCCGTCAGATTGTCTTGTGTTTTGCGTCGAGCCAGCCGGTGATCAGGTCCCGGTAGCGTTCGCCGCTGAAGCTCGGAAAATGGCCGCCATGCACCAGCCGCACCTTGAGCGTCAGAAGACGCTCCATGGATGCGAGATAGTGATCGGCGTTCGAATGGTAGGTGTCTTCGATCAGCGGACCGTCATAGAGAATGTCGCCGGAGAACAGGATCTCGGTTGCCTTCTCATAGAGGGCGATTCCGCCCGGCGAATGGCCGGGCGTGTGGATCACCTCGAACTGGCGATCGCCGAGATCGACCATGTCGCCGTCCTCCAGCAGGCGCGTCGCCGGTGCCCGCTTCACCGAATAACATTTCGAGCAGTAGGGTTCGGGCGGCAGGGCGTCGAAGATGTCGTCGGTAACGTAAGGATCGGCCAGCGTGTTTTCGCGTGTCGGATCTGCGAGCAGATCCGCCTCTGCCGAATGGACCGCCCGGCATTCGAATTCGTGGTGGCAACCGATGTGATCGAAATGGGTGTGGCTTGCCACCGCGATCAGTTCGCGCTCGGTGACAAGCGGCACCCATTCGCGGAGCGAAACAACCCCCATGCCACTGTCGACAAGCATGTCGCGATCGCGGCCGCGCACATGCCAGATGTTGCAGCGATAGAATTCCTGGATATGCGGCTCGCAGATATAGGTCACATCATCGTTGAGACGGCGGACGCTGTACCAGTCTTCAGGGCGCATGCGCGGTTTCATCACGTGTCTCCTAAGCGTCGACCAGAGCGACAATGGTGTCAGCCTTGACCGTCAACTCGAGTTCATCGCCCGGCTGCGGGTGTGCGGTTTGCGGCAGATGGGCGGTAATGACGATCTCGGAATTGCCATGTGGCTGAAGGTGGCATCGGTGATGCGCTCCGAAGAAGGCACTGTCGGTGATCCGCGCACGGCCGAGCGCAACCATTGCGCCCTCTTCGCCGGCGGACCGGAAATGCTCGGGGCGAATGCACAGGGTGATCTTATGGTCTGGCGACGGCTTGTCCCCCGTGAAAGCCGAGATGGGGATAATGGCTGAGCCGAGCGCCGTTTCCACCTGCGCTTCGCCTTCCGCAATCGAGATCACCCGACCGGGCAAGAAGTTGGCCTCGCCCATGAAACCTGCGGCAAACAGCGAGCGCGGCCGCATGTAGATGTCCGAGGGTCTGCCGACATCTTCGATCCGGCCGTGGTTCATCACCACGATCCGGTCAGCGATGGCCATGGCCTCCTCCTGGTCATGCGTGACATGAATGAAGGTGGTGCCGACGCGCTTCTGGATGGCCTTCAGCTCGTCCTGCATCTGGCGACGCAGCTTCAGATCAAGCGCGCCGAGCGGCTCGTCGAGCAGCAGCACATCCGGATCGACCGCAAGCGCACGGGCAAGCGCCACGCGCTGACGCTGGCCGCCGGAAAGCTCGTGCGGCTTCTTCGACGCGGAGGCCTTGAGCCCCACGAGATCGAGCATGGCGAGCGCCTTGTCGTTGCGCTCGGTCTTAGCCATGCCGCGCATACGCAGGCCGAAGCCGACATTGTCGATGAGTTTCATGTGCGGAAACAGCGCGTAATCCTGAAACATGGTCGTGGTGGGCCGTTTTGCCGGCTCAACATGTGTCATGTCCTTGCCGCCGATCGCAATGGTGCCGGCGCTCGGCTCGATAAAGCCTCCTAGGATCGAGAGCAGGGTTGTCTTGCCGCAGCCGGACGGACCAAGCAGCACGATGAATTCCCCGGCCACAATGTCGAGCGAGACATCGTCGAGCGCGCGGAAGGCACCGAAGACTTTCGTGGCGTTTCGGATCGAGACGTCTGCGGTCATTGGGTTTTTCCGGATTTTCTGAAAACGGCGAGTTCGAGCACGATGAGGAACGCAACCGAGATGAGGAAGACGACGCTGCCGATCGCGTTGGTCTTGGGGTCGAGGCCGGAACGCAGCATGCTCCAGATCTCGACTGGAAGCGTCACGTCGAAGCGCGAAAGTAGGAAAGCGATGATGAATTCGTCCCAGCTGAAGGTGACTGAAAGGAAGAAGGCAGCAAGGATCGACGGCATCAGCATCGGCGCGGTGACAAGTGTCATGACCTGCCAGTCCCGCGCACCCAGATCGCGGGCGGCGCGTTCGATGTTGACCTGATGGCCGCCCATCGAAGCGTAGATGATGGCAAAGCAGAGCGGTAGATTGATCACGACATGGCCGATACCGACGGTCCACAGCGACAACGTGATATTGAGCCGGGACAGCAGCGACAGAAGGCCAAGTCCGATGATCAGCGTACTGACCGTCATCGGTGCGACGATCAGGGCGCGCTGCAGGCCGGAAGCTGGAAGCGTGTAGCGGGCAAACGCATAGGCCGCGAGGAAGCCGAGTACGCAGGAGATCGCCGACGAGACGATCGCGACGATCAGCGAGTTGAAGAGCGCCGACATCAGTTTTTGATCGGCGAAGATCTCGCCATACCATTTCCAGGTCAGGCCATGCAGCGGCGGGACGGGCAGGGTGCCGTCCTGGAA
>JAIXSF010000351.1 GCA_027484835.1 Rhizobiaceae bacterium
ACAAGCACGCCGTCCCTGGAGCGTCGAACATCGACCTCGACCATCTCCACGCCGATGGATACGGCGTGATCGATGGCGGCAAAGGAGTTCTCGGCACGCATCGTGACACCCTCCTTCTTCCATCCGGCGCGATGGGCCACAACCATGACATGGTCGCGGTTGAGATTGGCATTGATCAGACGATCATGAATGAGAGCCGCCCGGTTGGATGGCGGAATGGGTGCGAGGCTCGCTGCTCCCGTAACGAGGGAGAGCAGGAGCCCGAGGACGAGAACGGCGAGACGCATGAGCAAGGCTCCGATCTTCAGTGTCGTTCCCGCCGCAATAAGTGCGTCGCGTGAAGCCGCCGTGACGGTTTTCTGAAGCCTCTGTGACATCGCCGCATGGAACTGTCCCGGACCGATGCCGTTCAAGGGAGGCGCTATGGACAGAATGGGAGATGCACATGACGACTGCGACCGGCATACCGGAAGGCCTGAGAGCCATCGACGTCGAGCTACCCGTCAACGCGGTCCTGCATCTGTGGCTGAAGGCTGTCACCCCGGACGAGCCGGGTGCCGTCTCCCTTTACAGCGTCAACGGCAAGTTCGGTGAAGTGCAGGCGGTCAATGCCGAGGAGAACTCGTTCCGGATCTACCACGTCTTTGGCGGCGGGACGGTGACACTCGCCTATGACACGGCGGTCACGTCCCTCTCGGTGGCCTACTGGTTCACGCCGTCGGATGTGCTGGAAACCGGAATCACGGTAATCCACACCAATCCCGCCAACGAGCCGCCGGATCTGCCCGATGGCTATCACTTCCGCCCGCCCTTCGGCTGGATGAACGATCCCAACGGCTTTGGCCGCTTTGGAGGACGCCCGCATCTCTTCTACCAGCACTATTCACATGGCCGGATCTGGAACAACATGCATTGGGGACATGCAGTCTCCTCGGATTATCTGCGCTGGCGTCATCTGCCGGTCTTCCTGTTCCCCTCCGAGGAACTGACGGTGCGGCCCGACAAGCGCGGCGGCGCCTTCTCGGGATCGGCGATCGCCCGCACTGATGGACCAGGTATCCGGGTCTTCTTCACCGAAAAGATCGCCGATCGCATCCCCGAACAGGAAATCCAGCTGACCGCGACCTCAACCGATCTGTTCAGCGCCGGAGCGGCCGATGTCCTGCTACCCCGCAGGCCCGATGGCGAAGGCCTCACTTTCGACTTCCGAGACCCTTACGTCTTCCGCGGTCCGGACGGGTTCTGGAAGATGCTGCTTGGTAGTCAAAGCGCCGACGGCGGTGTCATCCTGCTCTACGAAACGGAGGACAACACAGCCGCAGGCGGCTGGAACTATGTCGGCAAGCTCTACACCGAGACCCGCTTTGAGACCTCGGCGCTGGAGTGCCCCTGCCTCCTGCCCATCGATGGTGATCACCGCGACCCTGCCACTCGCTGGGCATTGATCTACGGTCTGATGAATGGCGAGGACAAGGAAACGGGCCGACGAAACCTGACGATGGTCGACATCGGCTGGTTCGATGGCCGGAACTTTGCAAAAGCCTTCGGTCGCGAGCTCGATTTCGGCACTGACAACTATGCCTTCCAGGCTTTCGTGGATGGCGGCACGCCTGTCGGGATCGGTTGGCTCGGCAATTGGGCCGACACCGGGCCGACCATCGATTTCCCCTCCGCGATGACATTGCCGCGCACGCTGGTGCTGGAGGGTGATACCTTGCTCACCCCGCCGATTGGCGCTGCCGAGAGCTTGCGGGCACGCATGCTGGACCGCACGCGGCTGGCGACCGGGCAGACGGTGGCACTCCCAAATGGAGCGGCCGAGATCACCTTCGAGCTTGCGGAGGCAGGGAGCGCGTTCCGCTTGGAATTCGACCATCCCCATATCCGCCTTGCGCTCGCCCAGCATGACGAGGGGCTGGAGATCCTGCATGCCTATCTCGACCGGGTGGAAGAGCCGCCGGGGCCCCGCTATCTGGCCAAGGCGGCCGGGGTCCGACGCGTCAGGGTCTTCCTGGACTACGGGTCTCTGGAGGTCTTTGCCGATGGTGGTCGGATCGCCGGCACCAAGCGCATCGCGGGCTTCGAGCCGATCCGTTCCGCCAGGCTGATCGCCGAGCCCGGCGTCGTCAGCAACGCGACCATCTGGTCCCTGAGGCTCTGATCTCAGACGCACACCTGGGCGTCACGCGTGGCCAACAGGCTCCGCATCCGCCTCTTCGCTTGCCGACCAGACGGGCTTGAGCGAGGTGGCGCCCCGCACCCGGACCACGGTTACCGAACAGGGAGCCGACGCTGCAACTTCGCCCGAGACGCTGCCGGTCAACGAGCGCAGGGTCGAATTCGGTCGGGCACCCATGACCACGTGGTCGACATTGTTGTCGCGCGCAAACGTCAGGATCGCCTGTGCCGGCGAGACGGCTTCCAGCACGTGATAGGTGATGTCGCCTTCTTCCGCACCAAGCGGAGCCGACCATTGCTTGAGGGCTGCAAGCCTCAGAACGTGTTTGCTATTGCCTTCTGCGTCGAGGTCGTCGTCAAGCGCGATGCGGGCGATCTTCATGACATTGACGCAGGCAATGCGCGCGTTGGGCGTGTTCCTGATGATCCGGCGGGCCGTCTCGCGCAGCGCCTCGGCAAGTTCCTGGCTCGCGGCATTCAGATCGATCGCCACCATCACGATGGGCGCCGAGGCGAGGATTGCGGCGGCACCGCGCGGCTTGATCAGCTCGATCGGATCCGGGTTCAGCATCCGCTTCAAGACCTTGCGCCAGGGGTCGCGGCTGGTCTTCTCCGCCCGCGCCGTCAGCCGGACCTGATAGAGATCGGAGAGATCGAGTGCCAGCTGCGCCGCCGACTGGTAGCGGCGGGCGGGATCCACTTCCAGGCAACGCAGGATGATTTCCTGGCAGGCCTTGGACACCATCGGATTGAGCTCACGCGGCGGTGGCGGATCCCACCACAGCCGCTTCTTCAACCCGTTCATCCGCTGCGGGTCGCCAAAGGGGCGCCTGCCGGTCGAGAAGAAATACATGAGAACGCCGAGCGCAAAGAGATCGGAGCGGAAGTCCGAGCGCACGCCAAGGATCTGCTCCGGCGCCATGTAGGGGGCGGTGCCATAAGGCAGTCGGAACTCCTCGTCCATCAGATCGGGCAGTTCCAGATGGCGAGCGAGACCATAGTCGACGAGCACCGCCTCGCCGGTGTCGCGGAAGAGCACATTGGACGGCTTGATGTCGAGATGCACGACCTTCTGCCGATGCAGGTCTGCCAGTGCGGTCGCGATCTTGGTCGCGATATCGATCACCTCGGGCTGAGGGCAGGGCAGGCGCTCGAGCAGAGGATAGAGCGACTTGCCCGGGAGGCGTTCGACAACGATATAGGGCTGCTTGGAGAAATCACCGCGCGCCACGAAGCGCGGCACATGCGGTCCGCTGATCCTCGGCAGGATCATCAGCTCCATCTCGAAGCCGACGATGGTTGCCGGATCGGTCCCCGACCCGATGCGTGGCACTTTCATGAGAAGCGGGCCCGGGTGGTCGGGATGCGTCACCTCGAAGAGCTTGGCCATGCCGCCGGTATGCGCAAGCTTGCCGAGCGTGAAGCCGTCGACGACGTCGCCTTCCTCGATCCAGGTTCTGATCATGCCCGCCCCCTTGTTGCGCTCGTCCTGTCAGCGTCCCCGATAGAGCCGTTGGGCAAGACCCTCCGGCAGCGAGGCGGCGCGGATGGCGGAAGCCGCACCGTCAATGTCATAAGCCGTCCAGCGGAACGAGAGTTCGCAGGCCGTCGTGTCGTAAAGCGCCCAGGCCGCAGACGGATTTCCGTCGCGCGGCTGCCCGACCGAACCGATGACCGCAAGCCAGCGTCGTGGGGGACCGACGGGGATGCCGATATCGGAGGTCGGGATGAACTTGGTGATCTTGTCGCCGATACCCTGACCGTAAAGAGCGGGGCTATGCACATGGCCGCAGAAGGCGAGCCGCTCCTTGCAGCCCCGAAAATGCGCCTGTGCCGAGGCGCTGTCGGTTACATAGGAAAAGCGGGAAGGGGCCGAGCCATCGGCATGCACATAGAGGCGGTCCTCGTCGATCACCGAGAGCGGCAGCTTCGACAGGAAGCTACGGTGTTTCGGCTCGAGCTCGATCCGTGTCCAGTCGATCGCGATGCCGGCCGAGGAATTCATCGAATAGGAGGGATCAGTTACCGCCTGATCGTGATTGCCGCGCACGATGAAGGCCCCCTGGGACATCAGCTCCATGCATTTTTCAACGCACCAGCGGGGATCGCCGCCATAACCCACGATATCGCCGAGGATCACGATGCGCTGCGCGCCCTGCCGCGCGGTTTCCGCCAGCACGGTTTCGAAAGCCTGGCGATTGCCATGGATATCCGAAAGGATCGCGATCTTCATGTCCTTCGTAAGCCCTCCCTGCTCCGTCGGTCGGTTGCACCATAGAGCGCTTTGCGGCGGCCCGCTATTGGCCGGAAGGCGAAAGCCCCGTGTCATGCAAGCGTCAACGACGCCGGTGTAGGTTTCGCCCAATGATGATCGGGAATGTAATCCATGAACGTGACGCCTGCCGAAAGCACCGCAATGCGCGCAAGGCTTGCTTTTGAGGAGCTTCAGGAGATCCGCGTGCGGGTTCTGTCCGAAGCCGCCGATCGGCTTGCAACCCTGAGGCTGAATGGCGATGACGCTGATCCGGCCATCGAGAACCTTTGCCATTACCTGGCGCTCAGACACATGGACCTCCGGCCCATGCAGCGCCGGCTGATGGCACTTGGCCTGTCCTCCATGGGGCGCCTCGAAAGCCGCGTCCTGCCAACGATCGATGCCGTGCTGCAGGCGCTGTCTGCGTTGGCTGGCTCAGGTGGCGGCGAGGGCAGATTGCGTAGCGAGACCGAGTTTTTCGCAGGCGAGCAACGTCTGGAAGCCGCGACCGAACTCCTGTTCGGTCGAAGGGCAGATGCCCGTCGAACCCGCATCATGGTGACACTTCCGACCCAGGCGGCCGATGGGCCCGACCTCATTCTGGATCTTGCCCGGGCAGGCATGGATGTCGCACGCATCAACTGTGCCCATGACACGCCGGAGGAATGGCGAGCGATGACCGCCTTCGTCCGGAGCGCCGCCTCCGTGGTGGGGCGTGACATCAAGGTGCTGATGGATATTGCCGGCCCGAAGATCAGGACCGGTGAAGTGGCCACCGCTGAAAAGAAAGCCCGTCTTCAGGCGGGCGACCGCATCCGACTGGTAGCCTCAGGCGCCCCGCGTCTCGATGACCGCATATCCTTTTCCGCAGCGGTCTCGTTGCCGGAAATGGTCACCCGGCTCTCGGCCGGAGACCGGCTCAATTACGATGATGGCAAGCTCGAAGCCATCGTCGAAAGCGTCGCCGAGGGCGAAGCGGTCATCGTGGTCCGCCGCACCAAGGCAGGCGGCGCCAAGCTGAAGCCGGAAAAGGGCATCAACCTGCCCGACACCGCCCTCGGCCTCTCGCCGTTGACGGTGAAAGACGAAATGGACCTGTCGACCGTCATCGAATGTGCGGATCTGCTCGGCTATTCCTTCGTCAGCCGCCCGGAGGACATCGACCTCCTCGACGCCGTGCTCGCGCGGCATGGTGGCCGGGATCGACCGCTCGGGCTGATCGCCAAGATCGAGCAGCCTCTGGCGCTCACCAATCTGCCGGCCCTTATTGCCCGGGCTCTGCGGCGCGGTCCCTTCGGCGTGATGATCGCGCGCGGTGACCTTGCCGCCGAGATCGGTTTCGAGCGGCTCGCCGAAATGCAGGAGGAGCTTCTCTGGATCTGCGAAGCGGCCTCTGTCCCGTGCGTCTGGGCCACCCAGGTTCTGGAGGATATGGTCAAGGAAGGCATTCCAACGCGCGGCGAGATGACGGATGCCGCGATGGCGGCACGCGCAGAATGCGTGATGCTGAACAAGGGCCCGGCGGTGGTCGAAGCCGTGTCGCTGCTCGATCGCTTGATGAGGCGCATGAACGATCACGTTTTCAAGAAGACCCCGACGCTACGCGCGCTCAAGAGCTGGTGAACACGCGTCTCTCCTTGGGGCCAAAGATCGCCGTGATCACTCCGCCGCTGCCCGGCGCTGTGAGGAGACCTGGGTGATGAAGGCGCGCAGTGCGGCTGGGCGAACGGGCTTATGCTGCAGCGTGATCGAGTGGCGCTCGGCTTCGGCGCGCACTTCCGCCGATCGGTCTGCGGTGATCAGCAGCGCCGGCACGTCGGCCTGGGTCAAGGCACGCAACCGGAGGATCGCCCCGACCCCGCTGCCGTCGCCAAGGTGATAGTCGGCAATGACGAGATCCGGCGGGCTCCCGCCTCTCAGCACGTCGTCCATCTCCGCGATGGAGCCCGCGCATTCCACACTGCAACCCCAGCCGGAAATCAGCAGCTGCATGCCCTCGAGGATCTTCGGCTCGTTGTCGATGCACAGCACTCGGAAACCCTGTAACGAGGGCGTCGACCGGGTGTTGGCATCAATGGGCACTACGCCCTTGGCCGCAGGTTTCGCGACATCAAGCGGCATGACGACCTTGAACGTCGTGCCCTTGCCGGGTTTGGAAGCAAGCTCCACTGGGTGTTGCAGCACCTTGGCGATGCGGTCGACGATGGAAAGTCCAAGCCCGAGACCGGAGGCGGTGCGCATGCCTTCTTCGAGGCGGGCGAATTCCTTGAACACGGTCCGGAACTTCGACGACGGGATGCCTATGCCGGAGTCCGTCACCTGGATCACCACCTTGTCGCCCTGGCGTCGCGCACCGACGACGACGCGACCTGACGGCGTGTATTTGATGGCGTTGGAGACGAGGTTTTGAACCAGGCGGCGCAGCAGTGTCGGATCGGACCGGACCGAAAGCGTTGTCGGCATGACGACGAGCTTAAGGTTCTTCTCCCGCGCCATAGGGGCAAAATCGGTCTCGATACGCTGCAAGAGGCTGTTCAGCGGAACGCTGGAGAAGCGCGGCTTCATGGCGCCTGTATCCAGACGCGAGATATCGAGAACCGCACCCAGAATACTCTCGACCGATTCGAGCGCCGAATCGATATTCTCGACGAGGGCACTGTTTTCGGAATCGCCGAGCCGCTCGACCAGCGATGACGAGTAGAGGCGTGCGGCGTTGAGAGGCTGCAGGATGTCGTGGCCGGCCGCCGCGAAGAAACGGGTCTTGCCGATGTTTGCCTCATCCGCCGCTGCCCGCGCTTCCGCCAGCGCATGATTAACCCGTGTCAGTTCCGCAGTACGCTCGCTGACACGCTGCTCCAGTGTCTCGTTTGCCTGCTTGAGAGCCTGGTCAGCCTCGACGCGGGCAGTGATGTCACTGAAGGTCGCCACGAGCCCCTTGTCGGGCATCAGGTTGCAACGCACTTCGATGATCCGCTGGCCGCCCGCCAGCACCATCTGGAAGGGGCTGTCGAACTGATGGAAGCTGCGGATCAGCGATGGCATGCCGCCGGCGGGCACGTCGCCGCGCTGCGCTAGGATGCCGACCATGTCGGCAAGCGGGAACCCGACCTGTCCGACATGTTCCGGCAAATCGAGCAGCGTCCGGAAGCGCCGGTTCCAGATTGTCAGGCGGTCAGAGGCGTCGAAGACGGCAATCCCCTGTTCCATCTGGGCAAGCGCCGTCTGCAGCATGTCCTGATTGTATTGCAGGGCCTCGGAGGCCTGGTCGAGCAGCCAGACGGTATCGGCGGAAGGATCCTCTGCCTTCTGCAGGATGAGTGACAAAACAAGGCGGGCAGATGAGGAGCCGATGGCGCTGCCCAGCAACTGCTCGGAGAAATGGATGAAGGCCATGTCGGCCGGGCTGTCATCGGCAAGCTTGCGACCGACCGTCTGCTCGTAGGAGCGGAACGAGCGCTCCATGCGCTCATTGCCGAGATAGCGGGCGATCGCGGTTTTGAGGTCACCCACTGCAACGCTGGTCTTCCAGCCGCGCGTGGCGGAATTCGAGCGGGGCTGCCTCTTGATGAAGATCGCCGACTGTATGCGCTCCACCGGACGCGGGTTGCGGCTGAGCGAGCCGACGACGAAGGCGAGCGTGTTGACGAGAAGGCTGAAGATCGTCGCATTGACGAGCGGATCCGCATATTGCGGCTCGAACATCGAGAGCCCGGGCAGCAGGAAGCCGAGAACCGCCGAGGCGATCCACGAATGGTCTTCGGTGCCAAGACTTGGCAGGAACAGCAGATAGGCCCAGACAAAGAAGCCGACCGTCAGGCCTGCAATCGCGCCGCGTGCATTGGCTCGCCGCCAGATCAGGCCCCCGAACATGGCAGGGGCAATCTGCGCGATGGCGGTAAAGGACAGGAGGCCGATCTTCGCAAGGCCGGTCGTGTTGTCGGCCGATCGGAAATAGACGTAACCGAGCAGCAGCACCCCGAAGATCGCGGTGCGACGGATATGCAGCAGCGTCTTTGCAAAGTCTTCTCGATGGCTAGGCCGCCCCAGCAGCTTGTGCCGCAGGAAGATTGGCAGGACCATGTCGTTCGAGACCATGATGGCCAGCGCAACCGAGGCCACGATGACCATCGCCGTCGCGGCCGAGAAGCCCCCGATGAAGGTCAGAAGCGAAACGAACCCGAACCCGGCATCGAGCCGCAGCGAGAGCACCTAAAGATCCGCATCCCCGCTCCCGCCGAAACCGAGCACGCCC
>JAIXSF010000403.1 GCA_027484835.1 Rhizobiaceae bacterium
CCGTGGTCGACGGCATTTCGGATCATGTGGGTCAGCGGCTCGGCGAGCTTGTCGATGACCGTCTTGTCGACTTCGGTGTTTTCACCTTCCGTGACCAGGCGGATCGACTTGCCGACCATGTCGGCGACTTCGCGAACGATACGCGACATGCGCTGGAAGACCGGCTTCACCGGCTGCGCGCGGATCGCCATGACCGAGTCCTGGATCTCGCGGGTGAGCTGCTGCAGCTCTTCGAGGCCCATGTTGACGGCGGACGTGCCGGTTGCGTCGTTTTCGATAACGCTCTGCGAGAGCATTGCCTGGTTGATAACGAGCTCGCCCACGAGGTTGATCAGGCGGTCGACGCGATCGAGATCAACGCGGATGGTCTGGCCGGCCGTGTTGTTGGCCTGGGCGGCTGCTGCGGCTGCTGCGGCTGCAGCGGCTGCGGCAGGCGATTCCTTCTTCTCAGTCTTGGCAGCACTTGCCGCCATTTTCATGACGTTGGAGGCCGTCTCGGCAGCTTCGACGGCTGCTGCTACGGTTTCTTCCGGAGCGTCGGCGCTGTCGTCGAGAGCCGAAAGGTCGAACGGAACCGGTACCATCGGCAGTTCTTCAGTCGGGGCAGCTGCTTCTGGCTCGCGAAGCTTGACGTCGAGATCGCAATCCCACTCGGCAAATTCGAAGACCTGGCGGATGCCTTCTTCGCCCTTTTCCGCCTTGATCTGGATGGTCCAGTGGAAATAGGCGGCTTCCGGATCGATGTCGTCGAGCGACGGCAGGTCGTCCATGTTGCAGTTGATGCTCATCTCGCCGAGGCGGGACAGATCACGCAGCAGGAGGGCTGCTTCATTGCCCTTCGAATAGAGGTCGCGGCGTGGCTTGAAGGTCACGTCGAATGTGGAGATCTCAGTTGCCGCTTCATCTTCGCCGCCGAAGCCGTCGAAGGTGAAGGGGATCGGCTGGAAGCCACTGTCATCGCTCGGCGCGGCAGCCGGGGCCGGTGCAGCGGCCTTCGGAGCCGGCTTGGCTGCAGCAACGGGCGCTGCAGAGGGAGCTGGCATCTCGCCGTTGGCGAGCGCTTCCAGTTCCTTGACCAGGCCGCTCGAACGGCTTTCGTCGACACTTCCGCCGTCGCGCGAGGCGCTGACCAAGTCGGCCAGAACGTCGGCCGACTTCAGCATCACCTTCATGACTTCAGGGCCGGGTTCCAGCTTGTTGGAACGAACGCAATCAAGAGTCGTCTCGAAGACGTGTGCAAAGGCGACCAGGTCGTCGAGACCGAAGGCGCCAGCACCGCCCTTGATGGAGTGGACCGCGCGGAACACGGCGTTCACCGTTTCCGGATCCCGATCTCCATCATTCATTTTCAGAAGACCGGATTCCAGTTCTGCGAGCTGCTCCTCGCACTCCTGGAAAAAGATCTCTTTGATTTCGTTCATATCCATAGGAGAAAATCCCGGCTTAGGCGGTTACACGCTCGATGGCATCGATCAGTTTGGTCGGATCGAATGGCTTTACGATCCAGCCTGTCGCGCCGGCCTGGCGAGCGCGGTTCTTCTTTTCGGCATCGCTTTCCGTGGTCAGAACCAGGATCGGGACAGCGCGGTACTTTTCGTTCCGGCGGACGCCCTCGATGAAGCCGAAGCCGTCAAGACGCGGCATGTTGATGTCGGTCACGATGACGTCGGGATTGCATTCCTCGAGCACTTCAAGGCCCTCGACGCCATCTTCGGCCTGGATGGTCTCGAAGCCAGCATTGTTGAGGGTGACCAGAAGCATGTTTCGGATGGTTCTGGAGTCATCAACGGTGAGCACTTTTTTCTTCATTGCCGGATCTCCTTAGCGAGCAGATGGTCGATGTTCACGCCAATCAGTTGAAGGGTTTTGAGGAAAGCCTCGGAGGCCTTTCCATACGAAAAGGGATGTTTGTCGGCTTCCCAGGCCTTGGCAGCTGCCATCAGGACCTGCACACACTGAGCGCCCACACGCTCGACACCGGAGGCGTCGATCGTCAGCGGAGCACCACGCATCGAGAGAATATTGGCCTTGAGGTTGGAGGCCTCGTTCAGGTCCAACACCGCGGCCAGCTTCAGACTCTTCTGATCGCCTTTCTTACTTGCCATCATTTCTTTCCTTGTGTCCCGAAGGCTGCGGCAACCGGTCCCGACTTTGGGTTCCGGGAGAACCATTCCCCCAGACAGACTGCCGAACTTCCCGCCCCTAGCTTTCTTATGTAGCGCATGGTGGTAAACAATCTTCTCATCCCGCCAGCCCCGCGATGTGGGCGGAGAAGCCGAAACCGGTGTCCTCGTCGTCCGTCAGACCATCGGCTGAAGGGTGGAACGAGCGCATGGCATCGCTGGCAACGGGTGCGGTTTGTTCCCGATGGGTAGAGAGCTCGATGCGGCTGCCGGAGGGCGCTTTCGGCGCCCGCGTCTGCCGCTCGATGTGGAATTCGCGGATTGTCGCGCCGAGTTCGAGGATGACCTTGTGCAGGTCATCGCTACCCTCGCTCGACTGGCGCGCGACCGAGGCCGTGTTACCGATGTCAGCGCCGAGCGCGGCGACCGATCCGGCAATACCGGCGAGTTCGCTGGCCTGGCGATCCGTACGGGCAGCAATGTCGGAGACGGTGCCGCTGATGTCACCAACCTGGAGTACGATGTCGGCGATCGCGCCTTGCGTCTTTGCCACCATTTCCACACCCGCTTCGACCTGGTTCTTCGTGGTGGCGACGAGCGTCTTGATTTCGCGGGCCGCATCTGCCGATCGCTGCGCAAGGGCACGCACTTCCTGGGCAACAACCGCAAAACCACGGCCGCTGTCGCCCGCTCTTGCGGCCTCGATGCCTGCATTCAGGGCAAGAAGGTTGGTCTGGAAAGCGATTTCGTCGATCGCACCGATGATATGGCCGATCTGCTCGGCAGAGGCCTCGATATCGGCCATGGCGGAAATCGCCTGTCCGACGACGTGACCGCTTGATTCGACCGAATTGCGGGTGGCCGCAACGGTGGCTTCGGCGCGCTTGGTGTGGCCGGCGCTCTCGCGCACGCTGCTGGTCAGGTCCTGAAGGGCGCGGCTCGTTTCGTTGAGCGCACCGGACTGGTCTTCGGCCCGGCCGGCATAGGTTTTCGCCGTATCTGCCATGCGGCCCGTTGCCTCACGGGCGAAGGCGAGCTTCTCTTCCGAGGAAAGAAAGGCCGTCTGCAGCTGCTCGACAGCTTCGTTCATGCGCGCTGCCAGATCCGCAAAGGCGTCCGGGACATCGGCTGCCGTGCGAACCGTGAGGTCGCCGGATGCAAGACCGTCGACAACTGGACGGAAGATCGATTCGAATTCAAGCCGATCCTGCTCGCGCTGGGCTGCGAGATCGCGGTGATGCTTGAGGCGCAGTTCGTTGAAACGCAGGGAGACCGCGATCTCGACGTCGACCATCACCAGGCGAACCAGGGCGGCGACAAGATCCGCTGCCTCGCGCTGGCGGCGTCGGCTGGACGGAAGCAGGCCGGATCCGGTGCTTTCAGCAAGCGTTGCCGTAAGGAGATGTTCCAACACCACAGCATGACCGGCGACATGCCAACGCGGATCAAGGCCCATGCGGCTTTCGCTATCGGACAGGACCTTCACCCGCTCGGCGTAGAGCGCATCGAAGCGGGCATCGGTGAGAACGTCCCAATGGGACGAGAGAAGATCGTGCAGCCGGTCGTATTGACGCTCGCTGGCAAAGGCACGAGCGGCATCCGGCGAGCTTTGCAGCCGCTGGAAAAGATCGCGCAGTGCGGATTTCATGGGCTGGGAGAGGACATGGCGGTTCTGGCGCAGGAGCTCGCACTGGGGCTCGTCGAGACCTGCAAAGCGTAAACGATCGCGCAGGCTGCCAGCCTGTGATCCCGTCGCCCGCTCCGTGGACATCCCCTGACCTGTCATTCGTCCCGCACCAGGCCACGCCGCAAGGCGGACCTTCCAAATGTTCGCCGATATTGCAGTCAGCAATGCGGTGTTGCAGGTGCTCGGAGGTTCGATTCCGCTGCCGTCCGCATCATGTCTGCCGTTTCAGTGAACTGCTTCCATGAGAAATACAGACCGGACCAGAACCGGTACGACGGGATGGCTTCATGCCCGAAGGAAACTCCAAAGCGAGTCCCACTCCGACGTGTCCAGCCATCTTTATGGTTAATTCCTTGCTTGAAGGTTAATGAAATCTAGCCCTCAAGTTATAAACCCTAATATGAAGATCCAATTGTACAATCCGGTAATCAGCCGTTCTGCCCCGTGAGGAACAAAGCCTATGTTCCCGCCGTTGCGCGAGAAAGGGACAGGAGTGGCAAATGAGCGCCAGGGCAATCTGGAAAGGGCATCTTTCGGTCGGCGATCTCGGATGTGCGGTCGCTCTCTATTCCGCCGTCAGCGCCCAGGAACGCACCGCCTTTCACATCATCAACCGGGACACCGGCCACCGGGTTCGGCGCGACTATGTGGACGAAGACAGCGGGCGACCTGTGGGCAAGGACGATCTGGTCAAGGGTTACGATACACCCGAGGGCCAGACGGTCATCCTGGAGCCGGAAGAAATTCGCGAGGCTGTCCCGGACAGCGACAAGCGGCTAGAGCTTTCAACTTTCCTTGCGTGCGACGAGGTCGATACGCTTTACCTCGAACGCCCCTACTTCCTCGCGCCGGCGGATCGGCAGTCGGTGGAGGCCTACGAGCTGATCCGGCAGACCATGGAGGCGGAAGGCGTGGCGGCGATCGCCAGCACAGTCCTCTTCCGGCGTGTCCGAAGCGTGCTGATCAGGCCCCAGGGAGGCGGTCTCATCGCGACGACCCTCAATTATGACTATGAGGTACGTGATCCGCGCGAGAGTTTCGACGCCATCTCCAAGGTCCGGATCGACAAGGAAATGATGGACCTTGCTCGCCACATCATCGGCACGAAGATGGGAGAGTTCGATCCGAGCCAGTACGAGGATCGCTACGAGGCGGCCATCACCGAACTGGTCAAGGCCAAGATCGCCGGACGCAAGCCAAAGAAGCTGCCGAAACGGAAGGCCGAGAATGTCACGAGCCTTCTGGATGCGCTGCGCAAGAGTGCCGGGTCGCAGTCTGACCAGAAAGCCAAACCCCGCAAGGCCGCTGCCCGTGCTCAGGCACCGCGGAAGAAGGCAGGTTGACGATGTCGCTCTCCGAGTATCGCCGCAAGAGGGACTTCAAAACGACGCCGGAGCCGAAGGCGGAGAAGGCCAAAAGCAAGGGCAACAGCTTCGTCATTCAGAAACATGCCGCTCGGCGCCTGCATTATGACCTTCGCCTGGAAATGGACGGGGTCCTCAAGAGCTGGGCTGTGACGCGAGGGCCGAGCCTCGTACCAGGTGACAAGCGCCTCGCAGTGCATGTCGAGGACCACCCGCTGTCCTATGGCGACTTCGAAGGCGTGATCCCGCCCGGGCAATATGGCTCCGGCGAGGTGATCGTCTGGGATCGCGGCACCTGGGAGCCGATTTTCGATGCGCGCAAAGGCTACAAGAAGGGGCACCTCGAGTTTACGCTCATGGGCGAGAAGCTCCGGGGACACTGGCATCTGGTGCGGATGGCCCGGAAAGAAGGCGAGACGCGCGAGAACTGGCTCCTGATCAAGG
>JAIXSF010000334.1 GCA_027484835.1 Rhizobiaceae bacterium
GGTAGGGGTGCGCGAGCTTCCACGACGGGAAGGTGTTGGTCGAGAAGCGCTGGTGTACGAGGGCGACAGCCGACTCGAAGCGCGGATCGGCTAGGTCCTTGTAGTAGGCGCCAACCTGATAGGCGAGGAACATGCCCTTGTAGACGATCGTCGAGGACGACAGCGACACCGGATAGAAGCCGGTTTCCTGACCGCCATACTGATCGTAGATGCGGTTGGAAATCACCTTGCGCAGCAGGAACAGGCGACGCTCGAACTGATCCTGGGTCGCGGCATCCCGGCCGGCACCGATGAAGACCTGGATCTGACGCGGTTCGGTCGCGGCGATCTCCGGAGCCTTGGAGAGCGAGGAGTTGTCGACCGGCACGTCGCGATAGCCGATCAGGTGCTGGCCTTCGGATTGACAGACTTCCGCAATGACCTGCTTGAAGTGGGCGATCTGCTGTTCGTCCTGCGGGAAGAAGAAGTGACCGACGGCATATTCGCCGGCCTTCGGCAGCGTAATGCCCTGGGCCGCCATTTCTTCACGGAAGAAACGATCGGGGATCTGCACGAGGATGCCGGCGCCATCGCCCATCAGCGGATCGGCACCTACTGCACCACGGTGGGTGAGGTTCTCGAGGATGAACAGACCATCCTTGACGATCTGGTGCGACTTCTGACCCTTCATATGGGCGATGAAGCCGACGCCGCAGGCGTCATGTTCGTTCTTCGGATCGTAGAGACCCTGTTTCGGAGGCAGACCCGTGCGCGCAATCGCCGTCTTGGCAACTGCTTCCGCATCTGCGGACCGCATGATCTCTTCGGATGACGCATTCTTCGTCATGATCCTTACCTCCGTTTGAGCCGGGCTAGCCGGCATGGATTGGACATGTTTCCGGCACCGACGGGCGCCAGCGACAGCCTCACCATCCTGCACGGATCGTTTGACCACCCCATAACGCCCGAAAACGTATCGCCTTCGAAACCGGAATTAGGTCAACTAATCTGACCTAATTTCTGATTTTCCTATGACAGAAAGTAGATGCTCACGCAAGAGACGCACAAGAAAATTAACGGCGCAAAGGACGCGAAATTACGACGATCCGACCAGTCGCGAAATTATATTACCAAGTTCGGCATTCTTCTTTCCGCTTCTTGCGGACTTGCCTTTTGAAGGCCTGCCTTCCGCCGGGCCGGATTGATAGCGAGACGGAAGTGGATAAAGTCCGCCCATCATCATTGCCCAGGAATATTGCCATGCACTTCGCTTCCGACAACTGGTCCGGCGCCCATCCCCGGATCGCCGAGAACCTCAGCCGCCACGCTGGAGGCTTTGCTCCCGCCTACGGGACGAGCGATCTCGACAAGGCAGTCGAAGACCGGTTCAGCGAAATCTTCGAGCGCCAGGTTTCCGTCTTCTTCGTCGCGACCGGGACGGCCGCCAATTCGCTGGCACTGGCAAGCGTGGCCAAGGCCGGCGGCGTCAGTTTCTGTCACGCCGATGCCCACGTCAACGCGGACGAGGGCGGCGCACCGGAATTCCTGACCGGCGGCACCAGACTGTTCGGTGTCGAGGGCGCAGAAGGCAGGATCGATCCGGGCGCACTCGAGGCAGCCATTTCCCGCTTCGAGCCGGCCTCCCCGCATCACGGTCGCGCCATGGCCGTGACGGTGACCCAGGCGACCGAAGTCGGCACCGTTTATTCGTTGGATGAACTCGACGCGATTGCCGCCGTTGCCAAGGCCCGCAGCATGCCGCTCCATATGGACGGAGCCCGCTTTGCCAACGCCCTTGCCGCCCTCGATGTGTCCCCTGCCGAAATGACCTGGAAGCGGGGGATCGACATGCTGTCCTTCGGCGGCACCAAGAATGGCTGCTGGTGCGCCGAGGCGATCGTCTTCTTCGATCCGGACATGGCAGCCGACATGCCCTTTATTCGCAAGCGCTCGGCCCAGCTCTTCTCGAAGAGCCGCTTTATCGCCGCACAGCTCGAAGCCTATCTCGACGGGGACCTGTGGCTTGACCTCGCCCGTCATTCGAATGCCATGGCCGATCGCCTGCGCCTGGGTCTTGCCGCAAAGAACACGGCGCGACTGGCTTGGGACACCACGGCCAACGAAGTCTTCGCCGTGATCGAGAAGTCTTCGGCGGATCGTGCCAGAGAAAAAGGCGCGCGCTTCCACCCCTGGCAGCCACCCCACGGCTGGCAACCCTTGCCCAACGAAAATGAAACTCTAATTCGACTGGTAACGAGCTTCGCGACGACAGAAGATGAAGTCGATCAATTCATAGAAGTCGTTTGAAGGGGACGGTTCTTACAGCCAGACCCCGCAATTTTTCTACAAAAAACCTTGATTTTTCAAAGGTGCTCTTCCTCGACATGATGTGTCTGCCAGCCCAGACGAGGGCTGGCTCAACCACCGAGGACAAGCATCATGAGCAAGACCACAATCAACACCGCCGCCCTTGCCGCTGCCGTCACCATGGCCATCAGCAGCGCCGCTCTCCTGTCCAGCCCCGCCGTCGCACAGGAAAAGGAAAAGTGCTTCGGCGTTTCCGTTGCCGGCAAGAACGACTGCGCAGCCGGCCCCGGCACCACCTGCGCCGGCACGTCCAAGGTCGACTATCAGGGCAACGCCTGGACCTATGTCGCCAAGGGCACCTGCACCGCCATGGCGCTGCCAGATGGCCGCATGGGCTCGCTCGAAGCCCTTGATCGCGATCTCCCCAGGGCCTGAGCCCGATACGGCATCTGCGGCAAGTCCGCAGGTGCCGTCCCGCTTTCTTTTCCAGGATGAACGCTTGAGGAGCCGGCCGTGTCTTCCCATCCCGCTGTCGAGATCACCCGTTCCGATGCCAGCCGCAAAGCGTCTCCTGCCCGCCTTCCCCGGCGAGCCGGCGCCGGCTTCAAGCCGCAACACGCCGATGCGATCCTTGCGGACGCATTCCGTATTGGCTTTCTCGAGGTCCATGCCGAAAACTACATGGGCGCCGGCGGTCAACCACACCGCATCCTGACCCGCATGCGCGAGGATTTCCCGCTCTCGATCCACGGTGTCGGCCTTTCGATCGGCAGCGCGACCGGCCTCGATCCCGAGCATCTCGCCCGCCTGAAGACGGTCGTCGACCGTTATCAACCGGAACAGGTCTCCGAACATCTCGCCTGGTCGACCCATGACAGCCATTTTCTCAACGACCTGCTGCCAGTCCCCTATGACACGGAGACCCTCGACAGGGTCTGCGACCACATCGATCAGGTTCAGGAGGCGCTTGGCCGGCGAATGCTCCTGGAAAACCCATCGACCTATCTCGGCTTCGAAGCCTCGACCATGTCGGAGACGGATTTCATCCGGGCGATCGCCCGTCGCACCGGCTGCGGACTTCTGCTCGACATCAACAATGTCTATGTCTCCGCCACCAACCACGGCTACGGCGCTCGTGACTATCTCGCCGACTTTCCCCTCTTCTGTGTCGAGGAAATCCACCTCGCCGGCCATTCCGAGGATATGGATGATGCCGGCCTGCCCCTCCTCATCGACAGCCACGATCGCCCGGTCGACGATCTTGTCTGGGATCTTTACGACCATGTCATCGGCAAGCTCGGTCCTTTGCCGACCCTGATCGAGTGGGATAACGAGGTGCCGGACTGGCCGGTGCTCAAACGTGAGGCCCAGCGCGCCGATGCGATCCTCGATCGCCACGCAATAGTCAGCCTAGGGCGCCGTCATGCGTCTTGATCCCACCTCGACCGGCGCATTTGCAAAGGCGCTCCTTGCACCGGATCTGCCGACACCGCCGGGCCTGGTCGGCCGTGATGGCGCAAGCCCGACGCGCCGGTTTGCCGTCTACCGCAACAATGTCACCGTATCGCTGGTAGACGCCATGGCCTCCATCTTCCCGACCGTGCAGAACCTCGTCGGCGAAGACTTCTTCCGGGCGATGGCGCGGCTTTACGTGACCGCGCATCCGCCAACTTCGCCACTGCTCTTCACCTATGGCGAAAGCTTTCCGGCATTTCTCGAGCACTTCCCCCCCGCGATGGACCTTCCCTTTCTCGCCGACGTGGCTCGCCTTGAACGACTATTGCTCGACGCATTCCATTCGGCGGACGGCTCTCCGCTTTGCCCATCGGCGCTTGCGACGATCCCGGCTCAAAATCTGGCCTGGCTCCGGTTCCAACCTCACCCCGCGACGCGTTTCGCCCGTTTGAACCACGCGGCCGGCACGATCGTGCGCAACGACCGGGCCGGGATAGCGCTGGAAAATGTGAACCCGATGACGGCGGAAGCCGTGCTGATTGTCCGACCCGCTCTTGAGGTAGCGATCAACGTCCTCCCGCAGGGCGGCGCCACGTTTCTTGAAACACTGCTTGCTGGTGGAACGCTCGGCGAGGCCGTGGCTGCGAGTGAACCGGAAGGTGGAGATATTCCGAAACTCATCGCCCTCGCCCTCGGCTCCGGCGCCTTCACATCCATCGAAACCACGCGAGAAAGCGACGCATCATGATATCCGCCAGCTCATTCATCGGGATCTATCGTCGTGCGGTTCATCAGACAGAGACCATGCTCGATGGCTGGTTCCTCGGCCTCTTTGCCAGGCTCGTTTTCCTGGTTGTTCTGTTGCCCTACTACATCAATTCGGCACTCACCAAGTTTGATGGCCCTCTCTCCATCGCTGACAGCGCCTACTACCAGATCGCGCTGCCGGCCGTGGATGCTGCCGGCGGTGACGTCTCAGCCGTCTCCTTCTTTCCTTGGGGGCTGATGGTCTTCCTCGGCTCCTATGGCGAATTCATCCTGCCGCTGCTGCTCGTTGCCGGTCTCTTCACCCGCATCGCCGCAACAGGCATGATCGGCTTCATCCTGGTCCAGACCCTGACCGACATTCTGGTCCACAATGTCGACGCAACGACGATCGGCGCGCTCTTCGATCGCTTCCCCGACAGTGTCATCCTCGACCAGCGCTTGCTCTGGATCTTCCCGCTCGCCTACCTCGTCGTGAAGGGTGCAGGGTTGCTTTCTCTGGACAAGCTGCTCTGGACACTCTGGTCCAATCGCCGGAACACGCACGAAAAAAGCGGCCGGCTTTCGCCGACCGCCTGACTGGGAGCTCAAAGTGCGGGACGGCGCTTAGTTCACATGCGCCTCGATGGCCTTCGGTGCCGAACCGACAGGCTCTGCGGCAATCGAAATCCGGCGGGGCTTCATGGCTTCCGGAATGTTGCGCAGGAGATCGATGTGCAGAAGGCCGTTCTTCAGCGAGGCGGCAGTCACCTCCACATGATCGGCAAGCTGGAAGCGGCGCTCGAAGGCGCGCTTGGCAATGCCACGATAGAGGAATTCGCTCTGCTCGGCCTTTTCGTCTTCGGCCTTCTCACCCTTGACGGTCAGCACATGGGCATGCGCCTCGATCGAAAGCTCGCTTTCGTCGAAGCCGGCAACGGCCATGGTGATCCGGTAGAGGTTCTCACCGGTGCGCTCGATGTTGTAGGGCGGGTAGCTCTGGGCCTGCTCCGGCTGACCAAGGCTGTCCAGCATGGTGAACAGACGGTCGAAACCGACGGTGGAGCGATAGAGCGGGGAAAAATCGACGTGACGCATAGTGTCCTCCTTGAAGCGACGTTGGCGTGTTCTGGACCGCGGGCATCCCGCTTTGGGCGATGCTGGGCGGCGGTTCACGGACCCGTTTGGCGTCCGCAAACCCGATGTGGGAAATGCCTTTTCGAAATTCAAGATCACTGCTTCGGCAGCGTCGGCCCCTCGATGAACTGTTGGTGAACACGCGGTTCAAGCAGGGTTCAAGCCTCTGGGTCTAGTGTCACATCATCGGTTGTCTCGACCGACCGGGCCGGAGATATCGTCCCTTCCACTTCGGCCGGATTTCGCCGGAACCGCAGCCTCCGTATGCGGTTCCGGCTTTTTTCTTTGACTTCGGCCAAGGCTGCAGCCTATCCCCAAGAGACGAGAAGCGCTTTCAACCGACAGGCAGTTGCAGGCATGGATGCCATTCTTCACGCCACCCCCGGCAATCCCATCCCCGGCACGCCGCTGGTCGGCTTCTTTGAGGGCTATCGCGGCGTGAAGCTGCGATATGCAGTCTTTCGCTCATCCGCACCGAAGACCAAGGGCACGATCGTTCTCGTGCATGGTCGCAACGAATCCATCGAGAAGTATTTCGAGACGATCCGCGAGATGAACGAACGGGGTTTCTGGGTCGCGACCTATGACTTTCGCGGCCAGGGAGGCTCCCAGCGCCTGCTGAAGGATGCGCGAAAAGGTCACGTCCGCCGCTTCGACCACTACATCCGCGATCTGGAAATCTTCCTGGAACAGATCGTGCTGCCGGATACGCGCCTGCCCTTCTTCCTGCTCGCCCACTCGACCGGCGGTCTGATCGCGTTGAAGGCGGCTCCCCGTCTCTCGAATCGTATCGAGCGCATGGTGCTGACGGCACCCTTTGTCGGCCTGGGCGGCCAGAAGACCTCGCCCGAAAACATCAAGCGGATATCAGCTCTGGCAAGTTTCACCGGCCTGGGCAGCATTACCCTGACCAAGGACGAGCCGCTGAAGCCCTTCGCCGGCAACCCGCTGACGACCGACGAGTTCCGGTTTGCCCGCAACCAGAAGATCATGATGGACCATCCGGAGCTGACTCTCGGACCACCGACCGCACGCTGGATTTATGAAAGCCAGAAGGCGATCGACGACGTCAGACGACCCGGCCATCTCGCCTCGATCACAGTGCCGACCGTGATCATTGCGCCGGGCAACGATCCGATCGTGCCGTTTCATTTTCAGGAATCACTGGCGCAGTATTTCCGGGCCGGACAGCTGGTGCCGATTCCCGGCGCCCGCCATGAAATCCTGCAGGAGCAGGACCGCTATCGCACTCAGGCGATGGCTGCCCTGTTTGCCTTCATCCCCGGCGGCGAGCCGGACGAAGCGGATCCGAACACGGCGCTCACCGACACGGCCTTGGAGATGTGAGCGTCAGGCTCAGGGCCGCTTCAGCATTTCCATCGCCTGCGCATGCACGGCTTCCGAACCTGCCGCGATGATCGAGCCGCCCGCTTCCGGGCGTCCGCCGTCCCAGGTGGTGATCACGCCGCCGGCCTGTTCGATGATCGGGATGAGTGCGCCCACATCATAGGGCTTCAGCACCGTCTCGA
>JAIXSF010000298.1 GCA_027484835.1 Rhizobiaceae bacterium
GGGCCAGACGGTCGGCGTCGTTGCCAACCAACCCATGGTGCTCGCCGGCTGCCTCGACATCGATTCATCGCGCAAGGCCGCCCGCTTCGTCCGCTTCTGCGATGCCTTCTCCATCCCGATCCTGACGCTGGTCGACGTGCCCGGCTTCCTGCCCGGCACCGCCCAGGAATATGGCGGCGTCATCAAGCATGGCGCCAAGCTCTTGTTCGCCTATAGCCAGGCGACCGTGCCGATGGTGACGCTGATCACCCGCAAGGCCTATGGCGGCGCTTACGACGTCATGGCCTCCAAGCATATCGGCGCCGATATCAACTATGCCTGGCCGACCGCCGAAATCGCCGTGATGGGCGCCAAGGGCGCTGCCGAAATCCTCTACCGTTCGGAACTGGGCGACCCGGAAAGAATCGCGGCACGGACCAAGGAATACGAAGTCAACTTCGCCAACCCCTTCAAGGCGGCCGAGCGCGGCTTCATCGACGAAGTGATCATGCCGCATTCCTCGCGCCGCCGCATTACCGAGGCTTTCGCGAGCCTCCGCAACAAGCAGGTCGGCACCCATTGGAAGAAGCACGACACGATCCCGTTGTGATCACGCATTGAGAGTGGGCAAGGACATCACGGAAGGCCTATATAACTCTCGGCGCGCCCGAGGCGCTTCACCGAGAAAGGATCCGATTTCATGACCGACGAAAAATTCCCGCCAGAGAAGAACCTGCCCGCAGGCTATGTGCCGCCCAAGGTCTGGACCTGGGAGGCCGGTAATGGCGGCCAGTTCGCCAGCATAAACCGTCCGACGGCAGGCGCGCAGACAGAGGTCGAGCTCAAGGTCGGCAAACATCCGCTGCAGCTTTATTCGCTGGGCACGCCGAACGGCCAGAAGGTGACGATCCTGCTCGAAGAACTGCTGGCCGCAGGTCATTCCGGCGCCGAATACGATGCCTGGCTGATCAATATCGGCAAGGGAGACCAGTTCGGCTCGGGCTTTGTCGGCATCAATCCGAACTCCAAGATTCCGGCGCTCGCCGACCATGCACCGAAGGATGGTGGCAAGCCGGTTCGTCTGTTCGAGAGTGCCTCGATCATGACCTATCTTGCGGAAAAATTCGGCGCCTTCCTGCCGTCTGAAACACGCGCCCGCGCCGAAGCCTTCAACTGGCTGTTCTGGCAGATGGGCTCGGCCCCCTTTGTCGGCGGCGGCTTTGGTCATTTCTTCAGCTATGCACCGGTCAAGATCCAGTATGCGATCGACCGCTATGCCATGGAAACCAAGCGCCAGCTCGACGTATTGAACCACCAGCTTGCCGAGAACGAATTCGTCTCCGGCAGCGAATACACCATTGCCGACATGGCGATCTGGCCCTGGTATGGGCGTCTCGCGCTCGACCAGTCCTATCCCGATGCCGGCACCTTCCTGCAGACCCAGGACTATGCGCATGTCGTTCGCTGGGCCAAGCAGCTTGCCGCCCGGCCCGCCGTGCAGCGCGGAGCGATCGTCAACAAGACCTCCGGTCCGCTCTCCGAACAGCTGCATGAACGCCACGATGCCTCCGACTTCGATACGAAGACGCAGGACAAGATCGCTGCGGCGTAAGGAGAGACCATGCCAAGCTTGCCCGACATGACCAAACATCGCGGTTTCCCCGGCGGCATGCCGGGGACCGGTGTGCAGTTCACCATCCGCCGCGCCAATCCGCGCGGCGTCACCCCGATCAAGGCCCTGCCCCGCAAGGCACGGCCCGGCACCAAGGAACACCGCATCGACGCGGCCTTCCTGCATGCGCTCTGGCACCATTTCGGTGCCGAACCCTTCGAGCGCGGCAATCTGGATGCCGCGCGCCTGAGCCTGCTCTTCGGCCGCGAAGTGATCTCGGCCACCAAGGAATTCGATCCACTGTCATACGAGGCGATGCTCGTCATCGACGAAAAGGTTGCGCGGAAGAACTTCCCCGAATCCTTCGAAGACGTGTTCGAGGTCTAAACGTATGGCAAAAGATCCGCTCATGCCGAAACATCAGGGCTTTCCGCTCGGTCTGCCCGGAACGCAGTGGCAATACACGATCCGCAGGCCGAACCCCAAGGTAACGCCGGTGACCAACTGGCCACGCCACCGCACCATGGACCAGACGGTGGCGCTGGCCGATTTGGGCTTCATGCAGGCGCTCTGGCAGTATTTCGGCACCGAACCCTTCGAGCGCGGCAATCTCGACGGCGAACGCCTCTGCCGCCTCTTCGGCCGCGAAGTGATCGCCGCCGAACGCGGTTTCGATCCGCAATCCTATTTCGCCAAGCTGAAGATCAACGAGCCGCTGGCGCGGAAGAACTTTCCGGAGGCCTTCGGCGAGGTCGCGAGCGAGCAGAGCGTGGCCAAGGGCTTGAAGAAGAAGGTCAGGGAATAGCGGCATGCCGACACTCCTTCTCTGGAAAGGACATCGTTTTCTTTTCTACTCGAAGGAGATCGGCGAGCCGCCACATATTCACGTCCTCAAGGACGGAAAGCAGTTGAAAGTGTGGTTGCGGGATCTCGGTATCGCCCGCAACGCAGGCTTCGCGGCCCATGAGGTGAATGCTATCCTCAAGGTCGTCGCGGAACACCGGCAGGGTTTCGAGGAGGCGTGGAATGACCACTTTGGACATTGATGAGCGGCAGCTGCAAGTCCGCTCCGTGGACGTCACGGACGACAGCATCATCTTCGACATGATGGATGGACGCAGGATCGTGGCGCCGCTTTGGTGGTATCCGCGCCTCGCCAAGGCCTCTCCCGAGCAGCGTGCCAAGGGTGAGATTCTCCCCTTTGGTGACGCCGTCGGCTGGGAAGACATCGACGAATACATCAGCGCCAAGGCGCTCATCATCGGAGGTGCCGCTCCCGGCGCCGTCCCACCTGCTCAAGCTGCCGAGTGACAACAATGATCCAGAAAATCCTCATCGCCAACCGGGGCGAAATTGCCTGCCGGGTCATCAAGACCGCCAAGAAGCTCGGCA
>JAIXSF010000239.1 GCA_027484835.1 Rhizobiaceae bacterium
GATGCCGCGCTGCTCCTCGACGAAATCCACGGCCGTCTTCAGGACGGTGAGCGTCTTCAGGCCGAGGAAGTCGAACTTGACCAGACCGGCCTGCTCGACCCACTTCATGTTGAACTGGGTGACCGGCATGTCGGAGCGGGGATCGCGATACATCGGCACGAGCTTCGACAGCGGACGATCGCCAATGACGATGCCGGCGGCGTGGGTCGAGGCGTGGCGGTAGAGACCTTCGATCTTCTGGGCGATTTCGAGGAGACGTGCGACGACGGGCTCTTCGGCGGCCGCCTCCTGTAGCTTGGGTTCCTCCTCGATCGCCTTGGAGAGCGGCGTCGGATTGGCGGGATTATTGGGCACGAGCTTGCAGATCTTGTCGACCTGGCCATAGGGCATTTCCAGCACGCGACCGACATCGCGAAGCGCTGCGCGCGCCTGCAACGATCCGAAGGTGATGATCTGTCCCACCTGCTCGCGGCCGTATTTGCGCTGCACGTAGCGGATCACCTCTTCGCGGCGCTCCTGGCAGAAGTCGATATCGAAGTCGGGCATCGACACGCGTTCCGGATTAAGGAAGCGTTCGAAAAGCAGCGAGAAACGCAGCGGATCGACGTCGGTGATGGTCAGTGCGTAGGCAACCAGCGACCCCGCACCCGAACCACGTCCCGGGCCGACCGGGATGTCATGCTGCTTTGCCCATTTGATAAAGTCCGCAACGATCAGGAAGTAGCCGGGAAACTTCATGCGCTCGATAACCGAGAGCTCGAATTCCAGCCGTTCGCGATAGTCCTTCTCCTCGTAACCCGGCGCCATGCCGAGGGCTGCGAGACGCTGGTCGAGACCCTCGACCGCCTGGCGGCGCAGTTCGAGCGCTTCCTCGCGTTCTGCCTCTTCCGGATCGTCGCTTCCGCCGGTGAAGCGCGGCAGGATCGGCTTGCGGGTGTCGAGCACGAAGGAGCAGCGCCGGGCGATTTCGACCGAATTCTCGAGCGCCTCGGGCAAATCGGCGAAGAGCTTCATCATGTCTGCCCGGCTCTTCAGATAATGGTCGGGCGTCAGTCGGAAGCGGTCATCGTTCGAGACGATGGCATTGTGGGCAACGGCCATCAAAGCGTCATGGGCGTCATAGTCGTCGCGGGTCGGGAAGAAGGCCTCGTTGGTCGCAACCAACGGCAGGTCGTGCTCGTAGGCGAGCTGGACCATGCGGCGCTCATGGGTGCGGTCATACTCCCCATGGCGCTGCAGCTCGACATAGAGCCGGTCGCCAAAGAGACGCTTCAGGGCCAGCAGACGCGCCTCGGCCTGAGCCTTGTGGCCATCCTTCACCAGCCGGTCGACGGGACCGCCGCCTGCCCCGGTCAGCACGATCAGGCCATCGGTGCCGCTCTCCTCGAGCCAGGACAGCTTGACGTGGATCGGCTGCCCGGAATCGCCGCCGAGATACGCGCGACTGACCAGATCAACAAGCCGCTCATAGCCCGCGGCATCCGATGCCAGAAGAACGACCGAGGGCAAGTCCGGCATGTGGCCATTGCCACCGCGCTTCTCGCCGGTCGAATCTTCCATATCGATCGACAGCTGGCAGCCGATGATCGGTTGAATGCCATCGCCGAGTGCCTTTTGCGAGAACTCGAGCGCGACGAAGAGATTGTTGGTATCGGTAATTGCGATCGCCGGCTGATCGTCGGCGACGGCCTTTCCCAGGATCTTCTTCAGCGGCAGCGCGCCTTCTAGAAGCGAATAGGCGGAATGCACCCTGAGGTGCACAAAACCCGGGCCTTCACCCGTTCCACCCGACACCTGACCGTCGACGCTGACGTCGCCCATACCGCTTCATTCCCTGTTGTCTGAATCGGTCGGGATTTTCGGCTTTCGCGGCTGCGAAGTCCAGAAGGAAGTCGGCCGGCAAAGGGTTCCTCACCAGCTTTGCCGGCCGGGGATTTCAGAGGGCCATCATCAGCAATGTCATGCTGGATACGAAAACGGCCATCGAGGCAAATGCAGCAACATCACGAAGAATTTCGGTCATGCTCGTCTCCTTGGTCCCTTTATGTTTTTATTTTGTTCTTATCTTGTTCCGATGTCAACCCAAAAAAACCGTGCGCCCCGGCGGAACAAATTCAGCCGAGGCGTAAGGAAGATATGAAAGATTGGAGTGAGGTCAGACCTCGAGTTCGACGAGCTTGCCGTCGACGAGTGTCACGCAGCGGTCCATCCGCCGGGCGATCTCGTGGTTGTGGGTCGCGATCATCGCCGACAGTCCCGACTGGCGGACCAGCGCCTCAAGGGCTGAGAAGACGTAACTCGCCGTCTCGGGATCAAGGTTGCCGGTCGGTTCGTCAGCCAGAAGCACGAGAGGCGCATTGGCCACGGCGCGGGCAATGGCCACGCGCTGCTGCTCGCCGCCCGACAATTCGGCCGGCCGATGGTCTGCCCGGTGGCCGACACGCATGTAGTCCAGAAGCTGCTTGGCGCGTTCCGCTGCTTCGGGCTTGGAAAGGCCCGCGATCAGTTGCGGCATCATGACGTTTTCCAGCGCCGAGAACTCGGGCAGCAGGTGATGGAACTGGTAGACGAAACCGACCGACTTGCGACGGATCGCCGTGCGCTGCTCATCGCCGAGTTCCTGGCAGGCAATACCGCCGACTGTCACTTCACCACCATCCGGATGCTCGAGCAGTCCTGCGACATGCAGCAGGGTCGACTTGCCCGTCCCGGAGGGCGCCACGAGTGCAACAGTCTCACCGGTGCGCAGCGTGAAGTCTGCCC
>JAIXSF010000362.1 GCA_027484835.1 Rhizobiaceae bacterium
AGGATGCCGCCGAGATAGTCGTCGGGGGTGAGGATCGTCGCCTTGATCCACGGCTCGTGGATTTCGGAGATCTTCACCACATCAGGCATGTCGGCCGGGTTGTGCAGCTCGCGTTCCGTGCCGTCGGTCATGAATAGCTTGTAGACAACGGACGGGGCGGTTGCGATGAGGTCGAGATCGAATTCGCGCTCAAGGCGTTCCTGGATGATTTCGAGGTGAAGCAGGCCGAGGAAGCCGCAGCGGAAGCCGAAGCCGAGAGCCGCAGAGGATTCCATTTCGAAGGAGAAGGAGGCGTCGTTGAGGCGCAGCTTGCCCATGGCAGCGCGCAGGTCTTCGAAGTCTGCGGCGTCGACCGGGAAGAGACCGCAGAAAACGACCGGCTGGGCCGGCTTGAAGCCCGGCAGCATGTTGGCGGTCGGGCGCTTGTCTTCGGTGATGGTATCGCCGACGCGGGTGTCGGCCACTTCCTTGATTGAGCCGGTGAAGAAGCCGATTTCGCCAGGGCCCAGAGAATCGACGGCAACCATCTTCGGCGTGAGAACACCGACGCGTTCGACCGCGTATTTCGCGTCCGTGCCCATCATGCGAATGGTCTGGCCCTTGGTCAGCACGCCGTCGAGCACGCGGACAAGTACCATGACGCCGAGATAGGTGTCGTACCAGCTGTCGACCAAGAGGGCCTTCAAGGGGGCCTTCTCGCCGCCTTCGCTCTTCGGCGCCGGCAGCTTGTGCACGATGGCTTCGAGCACGTCGGGGATGCCAAGACCGGTCTTTGCCGAAATCAGCACAGCCTCGGAGGCATCGATGCCGATGACTTCCTCGATCTGTTCCTTGATGCGCTCGGGCTCGGCGGCCGGCAGGTCGACCTTGTTGAGGACCGTGACCAGCTCGTGATTGTTGTCGATTGCCTGGTAGACGTTTGCGAGCGTCTGGGCTTCGACGCCCTGGGAAGCGTCGACGACGAGCAGCGAGCCTTCGCAAGCCGACAGCGAGCGCGAGACTTCATAGGCGAAGTCGACGTGTCCGGGCGTGTCGATCAGGTTCAGCACATAGGTTTCGCCATTGTTGGCCTTGTAGTGCAACCGCACCGTCTGGGCCTTGATGGTGATGCCGCGTTCCTTCTCGATGTCCATGTTGTCGAGGACCTGCTCCGACATCTCGCGGTCGGCGAGGCCGCCGGTCGATTGGATCAGGCGGTCGGCCAGCGTCGATTTGCCATGGTCGATATGGGCGACGATGGAGAAGTTGCGGATATGGCTCAGGGGCGTGCGATCGGTGCTCATGGCTCGCGCATATAGCAGTGAGGCCTTGTATCGCAAAGCGGAAAGATCGGGTTTTGCAGGCGATCACGGCGGTTTTGACGTCGCAGGCAGGCCGCCTGCCGCCCGATACTGGCCGTTGTCAGAGGTGGGCCTGTCGTCGATAGTGGGTGGGGCTCGAAAAAATCTTTTGGCCGTTGTCGAATCCGATGTCCGAGCCGCGTCTCTTCATCGACGGGATCGATCGACGATGCCGCAAGGGCCCGAAGGAGGGGCGAAGACGATGCAATACCTGCTGCTGATCTACGAAAACGAAGAAATCTTTGGCGGTCCGGACAAGACCGGGCCGATCATGGCCGATCTCGGGCCGCGCCATTTCGCCTTCAGCCACGAGCTGGGCGAAAAAATGCACTCCGGCGCCGGACTGAAGGGCACGGAGGCGGCCACCACAGTGCGCACCACGGGCGGCAAGCAGACCATCCACGACGGTCCCTTCGCCGAGACGCGCGAACAGCTGGGCGGCTTTTATCTGGTAGAAGCCGAGGATCTCGATGCGGCGATTGCGATCGCCAGAAAGGTGCCGCTCGGCAAGGATGGCGCAATCGAAGTCCGGCCCCTCTTGCCGATGCCGCCGGGTCTGCGGTGAAGCGTTGAGACGATGCGGGCAGTGGTCCTCGACGAGACGTTTCGGGCGGCGGGCGGGCGTATCCGCGCAGCACTCGCCGCCCGCTACCGCGATCTCGACCTTGCGGAGGAGGCCTTTGCCGAAAGCTGCCTGAAGGCGGTGAAGGCCTGGGGTGGCGACGGGCAGGACCTGCCGCGCGATCCGGCCGCTTGGCTCTACCGGGTGGCCGAACGCGCGGCACTCGATATCCTGAGGCGAAGGCGGGCACGGGCGGACAACCTGCCGGACGAGCCGGAGCCCGAGCCGACCGCCGAGGATCGGCTGGCCAGCGACGACGCTGTCATTCCCGACGAGCGGCTGAAGCTGATCTTCGTCTGCTGCCATCCGGCCGTCGCCGCCGACAGCCGGGCGGCATTGACGCTCAAAATGGTCTGTGGCCTCTCGACGGAGGAGGTGGCACGGGCCTTCCTCGTTTCCGAACCAACACTCGCCCAGCGGCTGGTCCGCGCCAAGCGCAAGATTACCGAGGCTGGCGTCAGTTTCGAGGTGCCCGCGCCGGAACACTGGGTCGAACGGTTAGCGGCGGTTCTGTCGACGCTGGAAGTCGCCTATGCCAAGGCCCATGAGGATGCGGCAGGCTCCGGCCGTCATGCGGGTTTTGCCCGCGAAATGCTGGAGGTGACCGCTCTCCTGACAGAGATGTTGCCACGAGAAGCCGAAGTGCTGGCACTCGCCGCAACGATCCGCTTCGCCGAGGCGAGGCGGCCTGGCAGGGTTGATCAAGACGGCGTCATGGTGCCGCTGGCCGAGCAGGATCCGGAACTCTGGTCGAGGCCGCTGATCGAGGATGCCCGGCGCTATTGCGGGCGGGCGCTCGGTTTATCGGGTCCGGGTCCGCGCATCCTTCAGATGATGATCCACGCGCTCTGGTGCGGGCGAAAAACGCGCGCCGATCCCGCGCCCTGGAAGGCCGTGCTGGCAGCCTATGATATCTTGGTCGAACTGCGCGACGACCCGATCATTCGCATCAACCGGGCCGTTGCTCTGGCCGAGGTGAAAGGGGCTGAGGAGGCGCTGGCCGAACTGGATGGACTGGATGCCGAAACCTTGTCCGACTTCCTGCCCTTTCATGCGGCACGGGCAGATCTCTTGGGCCGGACTGGGCGCGCCGCCGAGGCAAATGCAGCCTATGATCGCGCCCTGGCACTTTCGCCTGGCGAGGCGGAGCGGCGGTTTCTGGAGCGGCGGCGCGACGCCTTGGTCGCGTCCTGAGCGCCTCACACCCCGAACTGCTCCGGCCAGTCGCGGCGGGTGGCGACCTGGCCTTCCGTGCGCAGGCGCCGGACCGCATCAAGGTCGATCTCGGTAACCAGCCAGTGGCTTTCCTCGACTTCGTCGCTTTCACTTTCGGCGTAGATGCCATTGGCTGGCATGCCGTAGTCGGAGGGGACGTAAAGGGCCGCACGGCCGCGGTTTTCGTCGAGTGCCGGCGACCAGGGTGCGGTGCCGGCGGTGGGTGACGAGAGGACGGCGATCTGGTTTTCCAGCGCCCGGGCCTGCGCGCCGATGCGCACGCGATAGGCGCCGGCGAGCGTGTCGGTGCAGGAGGGGGCGAGAATGAGATCCACATCCTGTTCGGCGAGGGTGTGGGCGAGCATCGGGAACTCGTTGTCGTAGCAGATGAGGATGCCGAGCTTGCCGAGCGGCGTGTCGAAGGCGGTGAGCCCGTCGCGTCCGGCAGCGATGCCCCATTGCTCGCGCTCGAAACGGGTCATGATGATCTTGTCCTGATGACCGATCAAACCCTCAGGGCCGAAAAGGTAGGCGCGGTTCCGGTATTGGCCGTCGGGGTCGAGCACGGGGGCGGAGCCGGGCTGCAAGACGATAGCGTGGGTGCGCGCCAGTTCCTCGCAGAGCTCGACCCAGGCCGGGATCAGCGGCTGGATGCCGGCGATCGAGCCGTGCAGGTCGGAGCGGACCTTCGCATCGAGCTGGCCGGCGAGCACGAGCCCCGCATATTCCGGCAGAAGCACGAGTTTTGCGCCGCACTCGACGGCCTGATGTACCAAGTGTGTCAGGTGGAGGACGTAATCTTCCCAGCTCTCGATGAGATCGATCTTGTATTGGCAGGCGGCGAGGGTGAGGGCTGTCATGCTGTGAGATCCCGGATCCAGAAGGAAAGCGGCTTCGGGCTTTCGACAGTGTCGTCAAGGTCGCGCCAGGTGAAGGTGGTCCGAAGCTCGGGGTGATGGGTATAGCCACGCTTACTCCAGAAGGTGTCGAGCGGCTGGTAGTCTACTGGCCGGCGTGGATGATCGAGCGGGCGCTCGACGGCGCAGAAGGTGGCGAAGCTCAGACCGAGCTTCTTCGCCTGCGCTTCGCGGCCCTCGAAGAATTTCACGCCGATGCCCTGGCCGCGATACTGAGGCAGAAGCACGCTTTCGCCGAAGTAGAAGAACTGTTCGGGATCGAGGCCGGCCTGGAGGAACGGCCGTTTCACCTCATCCGTCTCGCCCGCCATTGGCGTCCCCGTGGCCACACCGACCACCTGGTCATCATCGATCGCCAGCACGAAGACCGAGCCTTCGGACTTCGCATAGGTCGAGAGATAGGTCTGCTCATATTCCGGATTCCCCTCGTAGAGATAGGGAAAGGCGCGGAAGACGGTTGATCTGAGCCGGGCGAGGTCGCCGAAGAAGGGCGTCGCGTCGCTGCCGGAAAAGGATTGGATGGTAAGCGCCATAGAGTGTTTTCAGTCCGTTGCGGAGTGTTTATACCCATCTCCCACGACCCGAGAAAGCAATTCCACGACGAGGAGTGATCGATGACCGCCGCAGCCACCATCCGTGCCTATTACGATGCCTTCAATGCCGGCGACATGGACCGTTTTCTGGCACTCCTCACCGATGACGTGGCGCACGACATCAACCAGGGTGCCCGCCAGACGGGCAAGGACGCTTTCGCGAAGTTCATGGACCACATGAACCGCTGCTACAAGGAAGAGCTGACCGACATGGTGGTGATGGTCAGCGAGGACGGCACGCGCGGTGCTGCCGAATTCATCGTCAACGGCACCTATCTCGCAACCGACGAAGGCCTGCCGGAAGCGAATGGCCAGACCTACCGGCTGCCTGCCGGCGCCTTCTTCGAGATCCGCGACGGCAAGGTTGCCCGTATCTCCAACTATTACAGCCTGCCGGACTGGATCGCCCAGGTCGGCGGCTGAACGGCCGACGCGGCTGCGCAGTCAGGGCTGAGGTGACGGCCCGGCTGTGCACAGACGCTGGGCATCGAGCAGGCCCCAGCCGAAGACCTGATCCTTGCCGGGGCTGCCGATATCCTGCGCCAGTCCGGAGAGCGCCTCGGCCATCTGGACCGGGGTGAGGTCCGGCCGCTCGGCAAGAAGCACGGCCGCCGCCGCGCTGACGAAGGGGGCGGCAAAGGATGTGCCGCTCTTCGGGCGGGCGCCGCTGATCGAGGCGGCGGTCCAGACATTGACGCCAGGGGCGGCGATATCGACATGCTCCCCCTGGTTGGCGCGGCGATAGGGATTGCGACCCCGATCGACAGCCGTCACGGCGATTACGCCGTCATAGCCCGCGGGATAGAGCGGTTTCGCCCTCGGTCCCGCATTGCCGACCGCAGCGACAAGGATGGCGCCGCGACCAATCATGGCATCCACGGTTCTCTTCAGAAGCGCATTGTCCGGCCCGGCAAGGCTGAGATTGATCACCCGCACCTCTCGGCCAGCCAGCATATCGAGCGCCCGTACGAGATCGAAAGTGGAGGCGACATCCGCCGATCCGCCAAGCCGGCGGAAGGCGTCGACCGCAATCACCTCGGATGAGGGAAGCAGACCCGGCGCCCGGCTACCGGCCGCGCCGACCAGAAGAGCGGCGACCGCCGTCCCGTGCTGCCGTCCCGATTGCGGCACCGCGTCATCGGTAATTCGAACGACTTCCAGCCGCGCATCGCCGAGCGACGGGTGATCCGGGTTGATGGCGGTGTCGATCAGGCCGATCTTCGGCAGGCTGCCACAGCGCTGCACCAGCCCTGCCGGGTCGTCCGGCCAGCCGATGATCTCCCGGACGAGCGCGCAGCTCTGCCCGCCGCAATCAGTCGCGGCCTCTTTTTGCTCTGGCCGGTAATAGTGATTGAAGTCGACGGCAGCCACAGGCGCAAGCGACGTCACACGCTGCCGTGCCGCCTCGAGACCGGTGCCGCGCGGGACGACAAGGCGAACGAATTCAGTCGCGGGTGCTGTGCCCAAGAGACCGAGGCTCTGGCGCTCGGCAATCGTGTACCCTTCCTCTGCCAGCTGGCTGATCACCGTTTCCGGCAGTCCGGATGCGATGATCTCGTTCGGCACCCGGTCGGGAACGGCCGGGGCTCGGCGAGCCGGGGCCGGGCGCGAGGATTGCAGGAACGGAAAGAGGGAGAAGCCCGATTGCCGGGCGCCTTGCCGATCGCCAGAGCGATCCGAACCCCCGCCATCCTGCCGCCCGCCCCCGTCGTCATCGTCATCATCGTCGCCACCACCGTCATCGTCGTCATCCGCAAATGCGGCAGAAACCAACGGCAGTGACGGGTGCAGGGCGAGGGAGACGGGTGGAGGTAGGACCACCGCGAGCCCCAGCAATCCGCCGAGCAACCTTGCAAAGACCCGATCCATGTTCCATCTCTCCCTTGTCGCCGCCGGGCTTTTGCGCCGGTCGGCGGCCGTACTGCAGGGATATACGCGCGAGCCGCCGGTTTATTCCGGAGACACGGAAGTTTTTATGGTTGAACCGGTCGATATCGTCGGAGAGCGCCTCGGCTCCTTCCTGCCGAACCTCAGGCGTTTCGCGATTTCGCTCTGCCGCGCACGGGACGTCGCCGACGATCTCGTGCAGCAGACCTGCGAGCGGGCCCTGGCCGCGGCTGCGAGCTTCGACCCGGATACGCGCTTCGATGCCTGGGTATTTCGTATCCTGCGCAATCTCTGGCTCGACCAGTTGCGTCGACAGAAGACGGCAGGGCCAGCGGTCGATATCGACGAGATGCACGATCTCTCCGTCGGCTCCGGCGAAGCGCAAAGCGAGGCGCGACTGGCGCTCGAACGGGTGCAGGTCGCATTGCAGCAGCTGCCGCCCGAGCAACGCGAAGTTCTTGTCCTCGTCTGCATCGAAGAACTGAGCTACCGCGATGCCGCAGATGTCCTTGAGATCCCGGTGGGCACGGTGATGAGCCGGCTCGCCCGGGCACGGAAGGCACTTTCCGAATTGACGGGAATAAATCCCGAAGCCAGACGTTCTTCGCCATGAGAAAGGCGGACACTCCATGACACGCGCGATTTCCGACGAAATGCTGATGGCCTTTGCCGATG